>JALONW010000449.1 GCA_025454725.1 Anaerolineae bacterium | reverse complement strand
GAACCTGCCGCTGCTTCAGGCCTGCGTGATGGTGGTGGTATTCTTCTTCGCGCTGGCGAATTTGGCCGCCGATGTGCTGTACGCCCTGCTCAATCCGCGCATCCGCTTGGGGTAACGCGGCCAAAACTGCGCTATAATGGCGGGAGATGCCCTGTGCCACCCAACAGAGAATCCCGCCATGACCGACACACCGGAACGCCCCGCAACCCTTTCGGGCAACATGAAACGCCCTTCGGCCACGATGGTGCGCCGCGTCATCAACCGTCTGGAGCAGGCTGTCGGCGCAGACCGCAGCACGCCGGAGGCACTGGCCGCCCTCAGCAAGACCACCTCGACGCCGTGGCTGATTCAGCAGTTCCTCGACGGCGCGGTAGACCTTGAGGCCGAATTGTTCGAGCGCTACCCCAACGCCCCACTGCTCTCGGTGGCGAAATTTCGGTCGCTCTCGGACAACTCAACCCACAAAATCGCCTATCTGTCGGCGCAGGACGAGGACGCTTCGCTGCACATCGACCTCGACCCGGCGCGCAACCTCGCCCATTTCACCTTCACGCTGGGCGGCATGATGTCGTACCGCTACATCCTCGACAACCCAGAAGGCATCGACCGTCCGCGCTGGCTCGACCTGATGGAGCGCCGCCAAGCCGGTCTGACCTTCTTGTGGAGCGAATCGCGCTGGCAAAGTGATTACCTGATTTGGGTGGTGCGCCGCTACTCGACCCACATCTTCGCTTTTTCGCCCAACGGCAGCAGCGCCGCCGTGCGTATCACGCCCGAATCGACCCGCGAGGTGTTGGGCTGGCTGAATAAGCAGTGGAACCCGCAGGGCAGCATGGTCAACCGCTGGTAGCGCGCTGATGACCCCCTCAGAATCGCCGCAGACGGCCTTCCAAGCGCTGCTGTTGATGGTCGCCGGGCAGGCGTTCAGCGCCGCCGGTTATGAGCTGGAACAGAAGCCGATTAAATGGGCGGGCGGGCAGCACCGCTTCAGCAAACAGCACGCCGACGGCACCTCGACCAGCATCGAATTTCAGTATCTCCCCTACCAAGACACCGAGTGGGCGTCGGGCAACCCATCGCGCTTCCGTGTGACGCTCTACCCCCGCGACGGCAAGGCTAAAGATTTGTCGGCGTTGGTGGTGGAGGATTTTGGCGTCCCGATTCTGCCGTCGGCGCGCCACTGGTGGACGCACCCGTCGCGTGATGTGACGGCGTTGGGGAAGGCGCTGGGCGAGGCCGGGTCGCTGGCCATCGGCTACGGGATGCCGTGGCTGGACGGCTCGCTCACGCCGCCGGGGTGAGATTTTTCCTGACAAATCACCTTCATACAGGTTTGGCGGTGCGGGTTTCGGCGGGTCGGCAAGCCGACCCCTACGGAACCGATAACCGCTGCGGATGTCATGTTCACCCAAGATGGGACATGGTGTAGGGGCGCACTTGCGTGCCCGTCTGTGACGATATGGGCAGAGCGGACAACACATATGCTGTCCCTACAGCAAAAAAACTGTCGCGCGTAGATTGGAAAAACGGCGCGGGATCATCCTGTACGGACAGGGCATGAGGCTTGTCCCCCTGACTTGAAAAATGATCCACCAACATCTGCACATCATAGTTTTGATTGTCTAGGAATTGTCAGTAATCTGGCGTCATGGCCTTAGATGGTCTAGGATAGTCCAGTTAATCCACGCTCTAATCAGATGCTTTTGGAAAAGCTGACGCCCATGCTTGTCACTGACCGACCTGACCGACTTGCCGAGATGCTTGAAGGATTAGACCAACTCAAGTTCATCAACCCCGCTGGGGTCATGTCTCTGGCCGAGGAAGCCTTGTCGGAGGCGATTGCAACCGCCGACCCCGTGTCACAGGCCAAAGCCCTGTCCTATTGGAGCTGGGCGCACAGCCTACAAGACGACGTGGCCAACGGCGTCAAGCACGCCATGGCCGCCCTGCTTTTGGCACGTGACAGCCAATCCACACGTGAGGAAGCGCGGGCGCTGGGCATGTTGGGCGCGGCGCTCGTCATGGCTGGTCTCAACGATGAGGCGATGGTGTGCTACCAGCGCGCTGAGGAGGTCGCCACCCAACAAGGTTACCCCGACGCGCTCGGCCTGACCATGAACGACCTCGGCCTGATTGCGCTCAACCGGAACCAAACCGAACACGCCCTCGTGCTGTTCGAGCGCGGCCTGCGGCTGATGCCATCCGAGGCGGGCGGCGGGGTCGCCCCCAGTATCCTCCACCTCAACCTTGGCCGAACATATACCCAGATGGGGAGCTATGCTGAGGCAGAGACATGCCTCCATCGCGCCCTCAACATCGCCACCTCGCACAGCGCGCCGGTCTCGATGGCATGGGCGCTGATGGCGCTCGGCCAGAATGCCGCCGCGCAGAGTCAGTTCCACGAGGCCGACCAGCGCTTCACGTCCGCGGCGAAACTGGTCGAAAAACCGGAACAGCCGCGCCTGAAAATCCTCATCCTGACCCACCACGGCGAGATGCGGGTGGCCTGCCAGCAATTTGAGCTTGCCGCTGAATACTTTGGGCGAGCGCTGGTGCTTGCCCGCACAAAACACCGTTTGCGCGATTGTGCCCACCTCCTTGACCTCATGGCCGATTGTCATATGGCGCTGGGCGAACCGGCCAAAGCGCTCGCCTGTGACCAAGAGGGACTCAAGCTGCGCGCTATACAGAACCAATCCGATATCGATACACGCCTAAGCATCCTGCGCGGACTCTACACGCTGCGCCATCACCTCAACCTGCGCTTCGAGGGGGTTGAGGGGCGCTCATCGCTGGATGCACTGTTGACTGAGGAGCGCCAGCGCATCGCCCAGCAGAAGCAACACGAGCTGGCCGAGTTCCGCGACCGAGCGGCCTACCGCATCGCTCATGAACTGCGCAACCCACTGGCGATTATTCGGTCATCCGGTGAACTGCTCCAACAATATGCGCCCAAGATGGACGACGCAAAGCGCCAGCAGCACCTCGACCAGATTATGGCGGGAACCGAGCGCCTGACCAGCATGATTACCGACATCCTCAACCTGCTGGATGTCAACGCGCTGCAACATCCCCCGCAGCCAGACGACGAGACCATCAGCGACGACTAGAAACACCCACTTTTTACAGAGAATTTACAACAATTCAGGCACAGTTAACGGGTTTCTGCTACTGTGGAAGGCAGTGAACACTGTTTCGTCTTGTTGAGTATGAGT
>JALONW010000083.1 GCA_025454725.1 Anaerolineae bacterium | reverse complement strand
TACAACCGACCTATTCAACAATAAGACCTAACAGCGCCACCGAATTTTTTACTGCCCGCCCACCTGTTTCTTGGGGGTGTTTCCCATTGTATGCCTATATAGACATTCTGAGGCATAACGAAGTCTAAATAGGTTTCACCCGCTGCGGATGAAAATCAACACTTGCCGTTTTTCCTCCCTAATACGCCTGCGGGTATACTGGTGTTTTGATTTCACCACACCAGAGGCATATCCCCCATGACCGTGCAGATTTCCGCCCTTTACACCTACCCTGTTAAGTCGTGCGGCGGCATCGCCCATGACCGTATCGACCTTGTGGCACGCGGCCTGCGCGATGACCGCCGTTGGATGGTCACCGACCCCGCCGGGCGGTTCATCACCCTGCGCGAAGCCCACCGCATGGCGCTCATTCAGCCCATCCTGACCGATGATGAGCTGATTCTGACCGCGCCCGACCTGCCGCGGCTGCATATTCCGCTGGCGGGTGAACCGAGTCAGCAGCGGCGCGAGGTGGTGGTCTGGCGCAGTACCTGCGCTGGCCTAGATGAAGGTGACGCGGCGGCGGACTGGTTCAGCCGGGCGATGGGCGTCCCGGCGCGCTTGGTCAAAATGGCCGATGACCATCAGCGTCTGACCGCTACCGACTACACCGACACGCCCGGCGAGGTCGGCTTCGCTGACGGCTACCCGATTCTGTTCATCAGCGAGGCGAGTCTGGTCGACCTGAATGACCGGCTGGCGGCGCGGGGGAAAGCACCCGTCCCGATGGCGCGCTTCCGTCCCAACGTGGTGTTGTCGGGCAGCGCGCCCTATGCTGAAGACTCGTGGAGTCAGGTCGAAATCGGCGGCGTTACGTTCGAGGTGGCTGCCACCCAGCCCGACCCCGCCGAGCCATTGGCGACGCTGGCGACCTACCGCCGCACCGAGAAAGGCGCGATGTTCGGCCAGAACGTCATCCACCGGGGGCTGGGCGCGCTGGCGGTCGGGGACGCGGTGCGGGTGGTTACGCCGCGCTTAACCCCGACCCTCGGTTTGGACGCTGATTAAAGCTGGGTGCGGCGCAAGAACTGGGCGTTAACCGAGACCACCACTGTGCTGGCCGACATCAGCGCCGCCCCGACCGCTGGGTCGAGCGTGATACCCCACGGCGCAAGTACGCCCATCGCCAGCGGGATAGCCGCGATGTTGTAGCCCACCGCCCACCACAGGTTTTGAATCATCTTGCGGTGGGTGGCGCGGCTGAGGCGGACAATCTTCACGATGTCCTCTGGGTTGGAGCGCGCAAGCACGATTCCCGCGCTCTCAATGGCGACATCTGTCCCAGCGCCTATCGCAATCCCGACATCGGCAGTCGCCAGCGCGGGCGCATCGTTGATGCCGTCCCCGACCATGGCGACCTTTTTATCGCCGTCTTTCAGCTCACGCACGTACTTGGCTTTGTGTTCCGGCAGGACTTCGGCATAGAACGTTTTGATACCGAGCTGGCGGGCGACGCCCTCGGCGACGGCTTGGTTGTCGCCGGTCATCATCACGACTTCAATCCCCATCGCTTGCAGGTCGCGCACCGCGCCCGCGCTCTCTGGACGAATGCGGTCGGCAATCGCAAACAGGCCGAGGACGGTTTCGCCACGGGTGAGGTAGACCACCGCTTGCCCGTCACGCTGGACAGCCTCTTGGGCGCTTTGGAGCGCGCTGGGCAGTGACGCGCCGAGATGTTCGAGCAGGCGCGGCCCGCCCATCCAGTAGGTCTGGCCGCTGACCTCGCCACGCACGCCGCGCCCGGCGAGGCTGTCGAACCCCGTCACCTTGACCGGGGAAACACCGCGTTCTTTGGCGTAATCACGCACCGCCTCAGCGATGGGGTGTTCACTGTCGGATTCGAGACCGGCAGCAATCCGCAGCGCCTCGTCTTCTGCGATGCCGTCTACGTGCAGGCCGACCACGCCCTGCTTCCCCTCGGTCAGCGTGCCGGTCTTGTCAAAGATGATGGTGTGGAGGTCTTTGGCCGTTTCCAGCGCTGTCCGCTGGCGGATTAAGAGTCCGTTGCGAGCCGAAAGTGTGGTCGAAATCGAGACGACCAACGGAATGGCGAGACCCAGCGCGTGGGGGCAGGCCACGACTAACACGCCGACGGTATAACGGATGGCATCGGATACGTTCCCGGTAAAGACCAGCCAGCCAATCAACGTCAAAATGCCCGCGCCGACCGCCACAAAGGTGAGGTAGAACGCCGCCCGCTGGGCGAGAGTCTGCGCCCGGCTCTGGCTGGCCTGCGCGTCCTCGACCAGCTTCATGATGCCCGCCAGCGTCGTCCCACTGCCGGTCTTCTCGACCCGCATGCGCAGTGAGCCGCTGGTATTGACCGACCCCGCGATAAGCGAGTCGCCGGGTTTCTTCTCAACCGGGCGGCTCTCGCCGGTGAGCAGCGCTTCGCTCACGCTGCTCGTCCCTTCACTGACAATCCCATCGGCGGGGATGGACGCGCCGGGGCGGATGAGCAGTGTGTCACCCATCGCCAATTCAGAGGTTGGGACGTGTTCGATGCTGCCATCGTCGCCAATGCGCTCGGCCATGTCGGGCAGCAGGCGCGCCAGTTCTTTGAGCGCACCCTGTGCCTGCCCGACGCTCCTCAGCTCAATCCAGTGGCCTAGCAGCATCACGGTCACGAGAGTCGCCAGCTCCCACCAGAAATCCATCATCGGCATCATGCCGCCCATGTCGTCGTGGGTAGGCGGGAACAGCACCAACCAAACGCTGTATAGGTAGGCGGTCACGACGGCAATGCTGACCAGCGTCATCATCCCCGGTTGGCGCATCATCAGCTCGTGGCGCGCCATGCCCAGAAAGACCGTCCCGCCCAGCAGGAAAATCAGCGTCCCCAACACCGGCGCAATCCAGTCACTGCCGGGGAAGGTGGGCATCGAGAAGCCGAACCATGTCTGGATGGCGGGCGAATACAGCAGGACGGGGAGGGTTAAGACCAGCGAAATCCAGAAGCGCTGGCGCATAATCGGGAGGTGGCCTTCGTGCATCGCCTCGTGGCCGCTGTGGGCGTGGTGGGTGGATTCAGCGGGTTTTTCGGTCTTTGGCGTCGGGTGGTCATGGTGGTGTGCGTGCTGCATGGCGTCAATCTCCTGATGTCGTGTCGAAAAAACGACTTGGGTCATGGTGATTAGACACTGTTAGAGCGACTATCTTGTATGAGCCGATTGGCGGGTTTTTCAACGGTTATGTGCCGCGCTTAACCGAACGTTGACACACCCGGCGGGGGCAGTGCGCTACAATCGGGCGTCTGATTGCCAGCTATCCACCGGGAGATTGCCTTATGCCGCGTGTCGTGTTCGTGATGGTCGATGGTCTGCGCCCCGATGCCATCAGCCCGCAGCGCACCCCCAACATTCAGCGCCTCATCGACGGCGGCGCGTCCACGCTGGCCGCCCAGTCGGTCATGCCGTCCATTACGCTGCCGTGCCACATGTCCATCTTCCACAGCGTGCCGCCCAGTCGCCACGGCATTACCACCAACCTCTACACGCCGCCCGCCCGTCCCATCCCCGGCCTGATTGAGGCGGCGGAGGACGGCGATAAGACCTGCGCGTTTATCTACAATTGGGAGGAGCTGCGCGACCTCAACCGTCCGGGGATGCTGTCTTACAGTTGGTTCGTGCGGGCGTCATACAATATTTACACTGGCGACCAGCAGGTCACCGACCACGCGCTGCCCATCATCCGCGACGCGCTGTATGACTTTACCTTTGTCTACCTCGGCACGGTCGATTCGGCAGGGCATTTTTTCGGCTGGATGAGTGACGAGTACCTCGACCAAGCGGCGCGGGTAGACGCTTACGTCGGCCAGCTCATTGACGCGCTGCCATCCGATGCTGTCATGCTGCTTCAGGCCGATCACGGCGGCCACGAGCGCACGCACGGGACAGACCTGCCGGAAGATATGACCATCCCGTGGATGATGTATGGGGCGGGGGTGAAGGCGGGTTACACGATTACGCGCCCGGTCAGCCTGCTCGATACCGCGCCGACCATCGCGCACTTGTTGGGCATCAAGCGCCCCAAGGAATGGGAGGGGACGCCGGTTGCGGAGGGGTTAGTGGGGTGAGGAGGGGTGAAAACGACGATTTTCCTTCATGATTTCATCCCATAGAGCAGATGGGCGCGCACGTCCGTGGTATAATCCGTGAACGATAACCCGCACAGGTGTTCAGGATTTACGGCGCATGGCAAAGACACGCAGCAAATATGTTTGTTCGCACTGTGGCAAGCAGTCCTCGGCGTTTCTGGGGCGCTGTCCCAACTGTGGGCAGTTCAACACCTTCCAAGAAGTCACGGAAGAAGTGAAGAAGCCCGCCGTGCAGGAGCGCCGCCTGATGAACGTGCCGCGCAGCGTCCCCCAGCGCCTCGCGGAAGTCAGCCAAGATACAGGGGAGCGCTACACTGTCCCCATGGGTGAGATGAACCGCGTCTTGGGCGGCGGCCTCGTCCCCGGCAGCATCACCCTTATCGGCGGGGAGCCGGGCATCGGTAAAAGTACGTTATTATTACAATCTAGCAGTATGTTAGCCAACAGCATCGGAACCGTCCTGTATGTCAGCGGGGAAGAATCGGCGTCACAGATTAAGCTGCGCGCTGACCGACTGAGCTTGACCTCGCATGACCTGTACCTGCTGACCGAGACCAAACTAGAAGACATCTTCGAGCAGGTGACGCGGCTCAACCCGACCGTCTTGGTCATCGACTCGATTCAGACCACCTACACCGAGACCATCGAGGGGTCGCCGGGGCTGGTCAGCCAAGTGCGCGAGTGCGCCTCGCGCCTGCAAGGGCTAGCGAAATCGTCGGCGGTGAGTGTGTTCCTCGTCGGCCACGTCACCAAAGAGGGGACGATTGCCGGCCCCCGCGTGCTGGAACACATCGTCGATACCGTGCTGTACCTTGAGGGCGACCCGTTCCAAGCCTTCCGGCTGCTGCGGAGCGTCAAGAACCGTTTCGGCGCGACCAGCGAGGTCGGCGTGTTCGAGATGCAGGGCGCGGGTATGGTCGAAGTCCCCAACCCGTCCGAGGCATTTTTGGCCGAGCGGGTGGTCAACGCGCCGGGGTCGGCCATCGCCGTGACGATGGAAGGGACGCGCCCGCTGCTGGTCGAAATTCAAGCGCTGACTTCGCCCACGCCCTACGGCAACCCGCGCCGGACGCCCAACGGCGTCGATATGAACCGGCTCTTGCTGTTGAGCGCTGTGCTGACCAAGCGCTTCGGCCTGCGGCTGGCCGAACAAGATATTTTCGTCAACGTGGTCGGCGGCATGAAAATCAGCGAACCGGCCTCCGACCTTGCGATGGCGGCGGCGATGGCCTCCAGCTACTACGACACGCCCATCCCAGCGGACATGGTGCTGATTGGGGAGGTCGGCCTGAGCGGGGAGGTGCGCGCGATCAGCCAACTGGGCGCGCGCCTGAACGAGGCGGCCAAAATCGGCTTCAAACGGGCGATTATCCCCAAGCTGCGCCGCCCCATTGACGGCTTGCCCAAAGACATGGAAATTATCCACGTTCGCAACGTCGGCGACGCGCTCAAGCTCATCGTGCCGAAGTAGAGGCGAAGGCTTGACTGTTCGCTGATGACATGTCTGGTCATCCTCCAATTCGTCACCCACGCCCCGGCGCGCTAAAATACAGGCGTCGGGGCGTCTTTTTTCGGCGCGCCCCGCCTTTTCGGGTGACTAAAAAAGGTTCAGGACAATAGATGACCACGATGAAAGCAATTTGGATTGACCAACTGGGCGCGTCCGATGTGATGCAGTACACCGACCAGCCCATCCCCGAACCGACCGCCAAACAGGTGCGCGTCAAAGTCGAGGCGGTTGGCCTCAACTACAGCGACATCATGATTCGCGAGGGGCGCTACCTCCAGCGGACGGAACTGCCGCAGATTCTGGGGCGTGAGTTCGCCGGGGTCATCGAATCGGTTGGCGCGGAAGTCTCTGGTTTCCAGCCGGGGATGCGCGTATATGGCACAGTCGGGGCGGGCGCGCTGGCGGAATATGTGTGCGCCGACCACCGTGGTCTGCTGCCCGTGCCGGAAGGCCTGACCAGCGAGATGGCCGTTTCGCTCATCATTCAGGGCGTGACGGCCCTGCACTGCTTGACCGACCACGGCGGCCTCAAAGCCGGGGAAACCGTCCTCATCCAAGCGGCGGCTGGCGGGGTTGGCACGCTGGCCATCCAGATGGCGAAGTCGATGGGGGCGCGGGTCATCGGCACAGCGTCCTCGGAGGCCAAATGTCAGCTCATCCGCGACCTCGGCGGCGAGGCCATCAACTACAGTGAGGGAGACTGGGTGGCCGAGCTGATGAAACTGACCGACGGCAAGGGCGCAGACCTCATCCTCGAATCGGTGGGCGGGGATGTGTTCCTACGCTCCTACCGCGAGGCGCTCTCGACCTTCGGGCGCATCGTCGTGCTGGGCATCGCCAACGGCCAGCCGGTTGAGGTCAGCACCAGCGAAATCCTCAAGCGTAACAAGCCCATCATGGGCTACTTCCTCTCGGTCTACTTCGAGAAAGCGCCGCACCTGCTGGCCGAGGCCATCGGTCGTCTGTTGGGGATGGTGCAGGCGGGGACGGTCAAACCGGTCATCGGCGCGAGCTACCCCTTGAGCGAGGCCGCCGCCGCCTTCGACCACATGCAGGGGCGCGGCAGTGTTGGTAAGGTGGTGATTAAGCCCTAAAAGCAACCTCACCCCTGAACAGTCAAAAGGAGAACCAATATGACCGCTGTTTCTATCCGCTGGCTCGGCCACTCAACCTTTTGGATTGACCTTGACGGCAAGACCATCCTGACCGACCCATTCCTGAGCGGCAACCCGTTCGCCGCCGTGAAAGCCGACGACCTGACGCCTGACACCATCTGCGTCAGCCACGGCCACGGCGACCACGTGGGCGACCTGATTGGAATCGCCACGCGCACAGGCTGCAAAGTGACGGCCAACGTCGAGATTGCGCGCTGGGCGGTCAAGCAAGGTGTCGGGCAGCCCAACGCCGTCGGCGTCAACACCGGCGGGACGTATAACCTTGGTTTTGCGAAGGTGAAATACACCATCGCCTTCCACAGCAGCAGTCTCCCCGACGGCACGTATGGGGGGATGCCGCACGGCTACATCATCACCGCGCCGGACGGGCGCAAGATTTACTTTGCGGGCGATACCGCGCTGTTCGGGGACATGCGCCTGTACGGGGACGAGGGCATCGATGTGGCGATTCTGCCCATTGGCGACCACTTCACCATGGGCGTGGACGATTCCATCCGCGCCGTCAAGCTGCTCTCGCCCCGCGTGGTCATCCCGATGCATTTCAACACCTTCCCGCCCATCGCGCAGGACGGCGCGGCATGGGCGGAGCGTGTCCGCACCGAGACGCAGGCCACCCCGGTCGTGCTGTCGCCGGGCGAGACCTATACGCTGTAGCGGGGGCTACCCCTGCGGGCGCGGGTAGTAGTCGTATTCCATCTCACGGGCGGTACGGGCAGCCTGTTCCGCCCCGTGGAGTTTTTCGATGACGTACAGCGACATATCGATGCCCGCGCTGACCCCCGCTGACGTGATGACCTTGCCATTATCGACCCAACGCTTATCGGGGTGCAGCGTGGCCGACGGGACAAGTTCGGCCAGCTCCTCGAAGCGGGTGTGATAGGTGGTGGCGGCCAGCCCCTCCAACAGGCCAGCCTTAGCGAGGAAGAACACCCCGGTACAGACCGAGAGGGTGTGTTCGGTGTGTGCGTGGTGCTGCTTCACCCAGTCGAGGATGAGCGGGCTGTGCATGGCGACCCGCCGCCCATCGCCGCCCGGCAGTAGGATGATGTCTGGCTTGGGACAGTCAAACAGCGTGTAATCGGGCATGACGGTGAAGCCGTTGCGCGCCACGATGGGACGGGCGCGCTCGGCCACCATATAGGCGTTGAACAATTTGTTCCCGGCGGCGTCCTCCGCAACCGAGAAGGCTTCATACGGTCCAGCAAAATCGAGGACTTCGGCGTTGTCGAAAATCAGGATGGCGAGGTTACGCATCGGTGGGGTGGCTCCTAGGTGATTTAAGCCGGGGCATGCCTCCCTTTATACCGCACGCCGCCCGCGCCGTCAGTGGGCCGATGAGTCCATATTGTTTTATCCCCTACCCATCGGCTGACGCGCCAAAGTTCGTACTGAGGGTATTGCGGCGTACTCGTGTACAATCCACCAGATGACACCCAACCGCCGAGGTCCAGATTTTATGACCGACCAACACGACCCCATCCCCGCGCTGATTGCCCGCTGCCTAACGGGTGAGCAGGCGGCGTATGCGGCGCTGTACGACCACTGCGCGGCAGGGGTCTACCGGCTGTGTTACAGCCTCGTCCTCAACGCGCAGGACGCCGAGGACGTGCTTCAGGACTCGTTCGTGTATGCGTTCAAGAACCTGCACCGCTTCGACTCGTCGCGTGCCAGTTTCAAGACGTGGCTGTACACCATCGCTGTCAGCCGCTGCCGCAACACCTACCGCCGCAAGCGCCCCGTCCTCATCGACATCTCGCAGATGTTCGGTTTTGACATCGCCGCGCCGGAGGGGGACTCGTCGCCGGAGGCCGCCAACGCCCAGTTGGCCGCCCGCGACGCCATCCAGCGGGCGCTGGCCGAGCTGTCACCCACCCTGCGCGAGGCGGTCGTGCTGCGCTACGGTCAGGGGTTAACCTTCCGCGAGATTGCCGAAATCATGGACTGCCCGCCCAAGACCGCCGAGAGTCGCGTGCGCCTCGCCCATGAGCGCCTGCGTTCACTGCTCAACGAGAATGGTCGCGGCCTGCTCGATGAGCTGTTGGCGTATTAAAAGAAGTGATGAGGGATGAGTTTTGAGTGATGCGTGGGGTTTCGGGAAAAAGGACAGGGCATGTCCCCTGTCCGTACAGCACGCATTAACCCGCGCCGTTTTGCTCTCCTGTGTATGGGAAGATTCCTTCCTGCACGGACAGCATATATGCTGTCCTCCCTGTCCATCCGGCCTATTTGCAAAAAACGCTCTCATTCCTCATCACTTTTCCCTCATCCCTCACCACTTGAATTAAGGAGGCCGCCATGTTCGACAAAATAAAAGCCTTCTTCCAGCGCCGACGGGTATTGGCGCGGCTGGCACGCTTCATCAGCGGGGAACTGACCCTCGCGGCGCGCCGCGAGGTCACCCGTGAGCTGGACGACCCCGCCGTCTATGCCGAGTACCGCCGCCAGCGCGATGCGGTGCGCCGCTTCGAGTCCGACCTCGGCGGCGTCGGGCGCAGCAGCGGTCAGGCCTTGCAGCGCGGCTGGGGCAACATCGCCAGCGCGCTGGGCAGCGCCAACCCGTCCCCGTACCGGCTGACCAGCCGACCCTCAGGCTGGCGCTTGACCGTCCTGACGGCAGGTCTGGCTGTCTCGCTGCTCATCCCGGTTGGGCTGGGCGCAGGGCGCGCCTCGGCCAGCCCCATCCCCACCCCGCCGACTGCCCGTATCGCGCTCTACAACGCGACCCCGGCCAGCACCGACGACCTCACCAGCCCCAGTGACATCACGCCGGACGCGACACCCGGCGTATCGACCGCCAATGTCAGCCTGCGCGCCACCCCGACCGCGCCGATTACCGCAAGCCCGTAATAGATACCCCCACGAGGATTCCTGATGGCTGTTTCTGTATCCCCCCGTCCGTCCGACCCCACTGGGCAGCATGACGCGCTCGAACAGGCGCTTGCCCGCCCGATTGTCGTGCGCTGGCAGACCGTGGTGTACGCGCTCATCTTCATCGCGGCGGTGTTTACGCGCTTCTGGGCGCTGGGCGACCGCGCCATGAGCCACGACGAGTCGCTGCACGTGTACTACTCCTACAACCTGTACATGCGCGGTGATTTTGACCATACGCCGCTGATGCACGGCCCCATCCTGTTCCACGCCAACGCGCTGATGTACGCGCTGTTTGGTGACAACGACTTCAGCGGGCGCATCTACACCGCGCTGCTCGGCGTGGCGATGGTGTTTTCACCGCTGCTCTTTAGGCGATGGTTGGGCAATTGGGGGGCGCTGCTGGCGTGCGTGATGATTTTGGCCTCGCCGCTGCTGATGTACTATAACCGCTACATCCGCGAGGACACGCCCGCCATTATGGCGTCCATCCTCATGGCATGGGCGATTATGATGTACCTCAACGGCCCTGCCGACCAAAGGCGAAAGCCGCGCTGGTTATATGTGCTGTCGGCGGCCATGTTGTGGAACCTCGGCACCAAAGAGACCGCCTTCATGTACGTGGCCTCGTTCGGCCTGTTCTTCACCATCTACTGGGTGGTGCGGATGCTTCAGGTGCGATTTGCGATGCAGGGGCGGACGGTCTTTAATACCCTGATGATGTCCATCCTCATCGGCGCGGTGATGGCCGTCCCCATGTATATCATTCTCGCCATTACCCCACTGAGTGCGCTGACGACCGCCAGCCAGTTTGAGGGCATCTTCAATAACCTCGAATCGCGCAGCCTCATCATCTGGACGGTGCTGGCGCTGCTGTCGGTGGTGGCGGTGGTGGTCGGGACGGCGATGTGGGCGTTCCGGGGACGGAGTGTGCCGTGGCGCGAGGTCGCCATCATCATCGTGACGGCGCTGCTGGTGCTGGTTGCACTTGTCGTCATTGAAGAACTCAGTCATGTTGGGCCAGCTGTCACGGTGGAGACCGCCGTCCCCATTGACCCGACCGCCGGGGGCGAGGCCGTGGCTGCTGAGGGCGGTATTAGCTGGCGCATCGTCGCCATCCCGTGGTTGGTCACGCTGTTCCTGCTGCCGCTGCTCTACCGTTCGCGCCAGAAGGGGTGGTGGGACTGGTTGAACCAGTTCCCAGAGCTGGACGTGCTGATTGTGATGGGCGCGCTCATCCTGCCGTGGCTGACGGCCATCTTCATCGTCGGCGCGGGCGGCTCGGTCGCTGACCTGACGGCGTTGGGGACGAATTTTAGCGGTCTGGCGGGAATCCTGCCGGTCACGGGGCCATTGGAGATTGGGCGTTTCATCGTCGGCCTGCTGTGTTTCCTCCCCATGTTCGTACTGGCAATCGTCGGCGGCCTGACGTGGAACTGGCGGCGCTTCGTGGTGTGCTGGCTGATTTTCCACGCGCTGTTCGCCTTCTTCTTCACGACCGTGTTCACCAACATCTACGGCTTGCATTCCGGCATGATTTACAGCCTCCAATATTGGATGGAACAGCAGGGCGAGCGGCGGGGCAGCCAGCCGCAGTACTACTACTTCCTCATCGTCCTGCCGATGTACGAGTTCCTGCCCATCATCGGCAGCATCGCGGCCACCTTCGCTGGGTCGTTCATCTTCTGGAAGCGCCGCCGCGCCACCCTAGAGCTGGAAGCGCAGGCCGACGAGCTGGACAAACAGAAGGCCGACCATGTCCGTGTCGAGGGGGACAGCGTGGTCATTGACCACGACGCCGGGGCGCTGCTGCGTTACCAGACCGATGAGGTGCGCGAACAACTGCGCGTCCATCAGTTCACTAACCAAGCGCCAATGCTGATGTTCATCGGCTGGTGGGCGCTGACCATCATGATTGCGCTGACGCTGGCCGGCGAGAAGATGCCGTGGCTGGGGACGCACATGACCACCCCCATGATTTTGCTGACCGGCTGGTACTTTGGGCGCGTCGTCCAGCGCATCGAGTGGGCGTCGTTCAAGAAGTTGGGCTGGGTGTTCCTCATCCTGTTCCCGCTGGCGCTGGCGGCAGCCTTCCGCGTGCTGGCCGGGTACGTGACCGAGGAACAGCCGTTCCGGGGCGTCGAGCAGTACCAACTGGTCTACACCTACAACTTCATCGGCGCGCTGGTGGTGCTGGTTGCGACCGTTTGGGCGCTGGATTGGGTGCGTCGCCGCACCTCAGCGCGCCACCTGCGCCAGATGTTCGCCGCGTCAGTGCTGATGGTCCTCAGCCTGATTACCTTCCGGTCGGCGTGGCAGGCGTCATTCATCAACTACGACTACGCCAACGAGTTCCTCGTCTACGCCCATGCCACCCCCAACACCAAGACCGTCATCGACATGATGGAGGACTTCAGCCAGCGCACCACCGACGGCATGGGTTTGACCTTCGCCTATGACAACAAATTGAGCTGGCCGGGCGTGTGGTACTTCCGCAACTTCGACAACGCCATTTACATGGGCGAAAACCCCACCCTTCAGCAGATGGAACAGGCCAACGTCGTCCTCGTGGGCGACGCCAACCGCAACGTAGTCGAGCCGCTGTTGGAAGACCGCTACCAGCGCTTTGACCACAAGCGTATGTGGTGGCCGATGCAGGACTACTTTGACCTAAACGCCATGCGGATGAACGATGTGTTCGCCCTGAGTGAAGACCCGCTGATGCCAACCGTCGATTCCGGCCGCCTGCGCCGCGCCCTGTTCGACATCTGGTGGAACAAGGACTACACGCTGTACGGTGAGGTGACAAACAAGACCTTCAGCTTTGACCGCTGGCCGGTCAGCGAGAACTTCTATGTTTACGTCCGCCGTGACTACGCCGCACAGGTCTGGGTTCTGACCTGAATGAGACCAGTGCGTGCGTCGCCAACTGGCTGGACTACCCCGCCGATACCGTGTTCGATACCTCGGCGCTGGGCGGCCTGATTGTGCCAGTCGGCATTGATGTGGACAGCGACGGGCGGGTGTATGTCGCAGAGGACCAAGCCCACCGCGTCAGCGTGTTCCAAAACACCGGCGACTACCTGAGCAGCTTCGGCGCTCGCGGTGTGGCGACCCAAGCGGGCGCATTCTTCGAGCGCCCGCACAGCGTCCGTGTCGCGGCTGACGGCAGCATCTATGTGGTCGATACGTGGAACCCGACCTTCAGCCGCTGGGCGAGTGGGGTTCACCGGTGACGGTCGGCATCAACGCGCCGCAGGAGCCGACCGATGGCTTCTGGGGGCCGCGTGACGTCGCCATCGACTCCGCTGGGAATGTCTATATCGCTGACACGGGCAACAAGCGTGTGCGCGTCTACAGCGCTGAGGGCGTCTGGCTGCGCGACATCGGCAGCGGCGGCAGCGGCGAAGGTCAGCTCGACGAGCCGACCGGCCTCGCCGTCAGCGCTGACGGTCGCCTGTTCGTGGCCGACACATGGAACCGCCGCATCGCTGTGTTTGACCTTGAGGGTCGCTGGCTGGTCAACTACCCGGTGCGCGCTTGGTACGGCGAGCCGGTCAACCGCCCGTATATCGCCATCGACGAGGCGCGTCAGCTCCTCTACATCGGCGACCCGGAGGGTGGGCGCATCTTGGTCCAGAGCCTCCAGTCTGGCGAGTGCATCGGCGCGTTTGGCCGCCTGAACACCGAGACCGAGCCGCTGTCCAACGAATTCGGTGCGGTGGGTGGCATCGCCGTGGACGGTAATGGCTACATCTATGTCACCGATGTGCTGCGCGGTCGCGTCCTCAAGTTTGCGCCGTTCCCGGTCGAACAGGTGACTGCGCCGGAGGGCGAACCGATTACGGTCGAGATTGTCCCACCGCTGGAAGTGACCGAGGAAGTGGTTACCACTGAGGAAGTCGTAGCGACCGAAGAAGTTGTGACGACTGAGGAGGTCGCAGCAACGGAAGAGGTTGTAACGACTGAGGAAGTCGCGGCGACCGAAGAGGTTACCCCCACCGACGAATTGGAAGAATAACACCTCACCCTCAGCCCCCTCTCCGTGCGGAGAGGGGGAGATGTCCGCCTCCCGCGCCACAAAAACCCCTCTTTATGGGGAGAGGGGTGAGGTTTTGTTGGACGACCCCGAATCGCCGCATTTGTCTGCGTCGGGGTTTTAGCGTTACAATCGGGAATGTCCCCTTTAGAGCACACCGCCGCTTTAACACGGCTCCCCATGACACCCCCTAAACCCCCATTGTTCGTCTGGCAAGACCGCGACAGCGCTGCACGGTCGATGTATGCGTTTTCGCTGTTTGCCCCGCCCCTTTTGCGTCGCCGGGCCATCCAGTTACTTCGCTGCTTCAAGTCCACCGTCCTCATCGACGAGATGACAGACATCATTTTGGACGAGAACCGTGAAACTTGGGAGCGCCGCTACGCGCTTCAATCACTTTCGGTCCTTCCCAAAGATTATGTTTACCTGCCACAGCTTGCCGATTATGCCGCTGTACGAGCGCCCTTGACGCCGCATACTAAGAATTTTTGGTATCGACTCGAAGTGTGGGATTTCGTCGATTTGTTAGAACAGCACCCACGCAACCAAGATTGGTTCTTTGAAGCGCTGTCGCATCGGTCTCCGCAGGACCAACTCACCTTCTTCAAGACGGTTTGGCGGCACGATGCTTGGATTCGCCCGGTGGCGCAGCCCTATCTGGATAAATTCCTGCGCGACCATCCTGATATGCTGGTCGGTGACTATTTTCAGCCGGAACCGCCGCGGCCAGAACCAGCGCCAGAAGCGCTTTCTGATGAATATAAGCCGAAAACGTATGCTGACCCAACCGGGGAGCGCTGGCAAGCGCTGTACGCGCTTTACGAAGCGGCCAAAGCCGGAGACCGTAATGCATTTGTCGAGTTGGCGCGCAGCGTAAAGTTTGATTTTCAGACACCGTATAAGCGAGCTGCTGCGACTTATCTACTGGCTAAATTGAAAGACCAGTACGATATTACAGAGGTACTGCTCTACCCTTTGCCCTATGTGCCGGATATTGCCCAAGTCTGGGACGAATACATCCGTGTAAATTTTGTCCGCTACGAAATTGGCGAAGCGCTGATGAGCATCCCTTCGCCGGAGGTTTGGTTGGCGTTGATTGAAGCGTGCTTAATGCACCACGAAAACGAGTTGGATTGGTATATGTTTGGCTGGATTGAAGCCCTAACCGACCACCTCAGCGGCGT
The DNA here is from genome assembly GCA_025454725.1 of Anaerolineae bacterium. Taxonomy (GTDB): domain Bacteria; phylum Chloroflexota; class Anaerolineae; order Aggregatilineales; family Phototrophicaceae; genus Flexicrinis. The sequence goes on along the minus strand of JALONW010000083.1, from coordinate 2,721 downwards.
ACCGGGCGCGCTTGAACACATCCCACGATGGTCGGGGCGTCGCTACTGGCTGTATGACCTCGACCAACCGGGCAACGCTTAACGGCGGCGCGCCGTCTAACCTCACACGCCCTTTGCCGCCCATGCCAGCAGCGCGTGGGCGGCTTTTTCGGCCCCGCCCGCCTCGCGCAAACCCTGACCCAATTCTCCGGCGCGGGTGGCGTAGGTGGCATCGGACAGCACGCGCTCAACGGCTGAACGCAGCATCGCCGCCGTGGTCGGCTTGTGGAGTAGGGCAATCCCCGCGCCCAACTGTTCGACGCGCTTGGCGACCGCCGACTGCTCAAGCTGTTGGGGGACGACCACCAGCGGCACACCGGACAGCAGCCCCTCGTGGACGCTGTTCATGCCGCCGTGGGTGATGAACATACGGGCGTGCTTGAGGACCTCAAGCTGGGCGACGAACGGGCGCACCAGTGTGTTTTCTGGCACAGCGCCGAGGGCGGCGGGGTCGGTGTCGCGCCCGATAGACATCACGACCTGTACGGGCAGGTCACCCAGCGCCTCGAAACAAGCGCGGTAGAAGGCGACATCGCGGTTGTTGAGCGTCCCCAGCGAGACATAGACCAGCGGCCTAGCGGGGTCGGGTGTGAAGTCCAACCGGTCGGCACGTGCGCCCACCGATGCGCCGATAAAGTGGTAGGCAGCGTTGAAACGGTCACCGCCCGGCTGGAACGCCTGCGAGGTAAAGACGACGTTGCAGGTCGGGCTGAGGTTGGTCAGCGCCTCGACATAGCCCGCGCCGCGCACCCCGACCTGTGCCAGTTTGCGCCGCGCCGCGAGGTAGTCGGGGGTGTGGCGGGCGAACAGCCACAGGTTTTTTGCCATCACTTTCAGCGGCATGGGCGGGAGCGATGCGGGGGTCAGCACCAGCGTGGTGATGAAAGCCGCCGCCGGGACTCCCGCCTTCTGCGCCGCCCAACGCCCCCACCCGGCCAGCGAATCGAAAATCACACCGTCCGGCTTGACCCGTTCGATTTGCTCAAGGCAGAACGCGAGCAGCTCCGCTGCAATCTCCAAGAGTAGGGTGGCGTTTTGGGGGATGTTGCCCTCGTGCTGGAGCATGGCGAGGCGCTGGATGGCGGGTGAGATAGGGTAGGGGACGAACTCTGCGCCGACCGCCTCTAGTTTGGCGCGGTATTCCTCACCATTACAGCACACGACCCGCGCCCCGCCCGCCGTCAGCGCGGCGATGATGCCCAGCGACGGGTTGACGTGTCCTGTGGCAGGGACATTGAAGTAGAGGAAGGTCTGCATGGTGGGGGATGCCTTTTTTGAAAAAATGCTGTCCCCGTATCTTAACCCCGAAATGCCCGGCCCGTGTGAGTTGAATACCCTGTTTTTGCGACCTTTAGTCGGTCCAGCCTAGCGCTTGTTGTTGTTGGCGGTCTTGAGCGTGTCAATCATCATGGTGGCCTGACTGAGCGACTCGAACACGCGCAGATGTGCCGCCGATTGGTTGAAGATGACCATCATGGCGAAGCGCACCAAGCGGTTGACCGACGCGACGTAAATATGCCCCAGCATCTCGTGTTCCATGAAGGTCTGGGTCTCGCGGATGACCTCGAAGTTCATGGGGCGGGCCATGTCGTTGCAGTCGATGAGCAGGGTCAGCGGCGCGCTGGCCTGCTCAAGCGCCTTGAGGAGGGCGGCGTTGGTGGCCTCTGCGTTCTCGACGGTGTACACCCCCCGGATAGTCAGGTGGAGGATGGTGTTGGGCGTGAACCAGTCGAGGGTGGCTGTGCCTGCGCCCTTGTTGGCGATATTGATGGCAAACATGGCTCTAGCGCTTTCTGTATAGCTACGCAAGGAGGGTGGCTAGCTCACGGGCAAAGTGGGTGGCGTCCAGCGGCTTGGGAAAATAGGCGTCAAAACCCGCCAGCACCGCCTGCTCACGGGTCTTGGAGGTATGGTAGGCGGTCACAGCGATGCAGCGCAGTTTCTCGGTGCTGGGCTGGCTGCGGATGTACTTGAGCAGTTCCCAGCCGTCCTTGCCCGGCAGCGCGATATCGATGATGACCGCGCCGAAGGTCTTGCCGCTGCTGTACAGCCGGGTGATGGCCTGTTCGGCGTCCGAGACGGCCTCAAACGGCTGTTGGAGGTGTTGGACGATGTGGGAGACCAGCGAGCTGGCATCGGGGTCGTCCTCGACAATCAGGATGGGATAAGGCATGGCGGCGAGGCTCCTCGGTTAGACGCTCAAGTAATCGCTCAGTTCCGGGATGTCGAGCAGGAGCTTGAGCAGTTCATCCATGAAAGTGGTGGCGGTCAGCGGCTTGGTGAGATAGTTGTGGAACCCGGCGGCGATGGCGCGCTCACGGTCGCCGCGCATGGCATGGGCGGTCAGGGCGATGACCGGGATGTCCGCCGCGCCGCTGGCCGATGCCCGCAGCGCCTCTAGGAAGCCCCATCCGTCCATCATTGGCATCGACAAATCGGAGATGATGAAGCGCGGCATGACCGACTCGACCACCGCCAGCCCGTCTTGGCCGTTGGTGGCGGTATGCACGTCCGCGCCGTAGAAGCTCAGGATAAAGCGGGCGACCTCGAGGCTGTCGGGTTCGTCATCGACCACGACAATCTTCCAGCCTGCCAGCAAATCCATCGGGATATTCGTCATGCCAACTGTCCTTGTTCAGTTTCAACCAACGGAAATTCAACGGTAAAAGTGCTGCCCACGCC
>JALONW010000448.1 GCA_025454725.1 Anaerolineae bacterium | reverse complement strand
CCCATCTCGGTCAGTCGGTAGACGGTCGAGGCGGCAGGTGGGGGCAAAAAATCTGATTTCACCAGCCCATCCGCTTCCAGCGACTTGAGCCGCTCCGCGAGGGTATTGGTGCTGATGCCGGGAGCGCCCCGCATCAGGTCACTGAAGCGCTTAGGACCCAGCAGCAAATTCCGCACCAGAATCAGTGTCCAACGTTCTCCAATTTGGTCAAGGGCGTGGGTGATTGCACAGTATTGGTTATAGGTCTTGTTCGACATCGCCTTGTACCTATCGCTCTTGTAATCCCATATTACCACAGCCGTGCTTCTATAGATGCACTGTTTTGTTTTAATTTTATTATTGTAACTTTACTTTTTGAAGTTATAAGTTTACATTTTATTCTATCGTTTAAAAGGAGACTTCCACATGACCATGAATGCCGTCCGTTTTCATCGCTACGGTGCGCCCGATGTTTTGCAGTATGAAACCCTCCCCATGCCACAGCCGGGCATGGGCGAAATCCTGATCAAGGTCGAGTCGGCTTCGGTCAACTATTCCGACACCATCCGGCGCAGCGGTGGCCTGTACCCGTTCCCTACCCCACTCCCGTTTGTCCCCGGCAGTGAGGTCGCGGGTGTGGTCGAGGCGTTGGGTGAGGGTGTGGACGGCCCGCCAATGGGAACGCCCGTTTTTGCGCTGGCGGGGCAGGGGTCAAACGGCTACGCGCAGTACGTCACAACCCCCGCTGGTCAGGTGATCCCGATCCCGCCGGGCATAACCCCGGACAACGCGGCTGGCCTGCCTGTGGCGGGGACGACCGCCCTACTCATCCTGCGTGAGGTCGGGCAGCTCCAAGCCGGGGAATCGGTGTTAATTCAAGGCGCAGCGGGCGGCGTCGGGGGCTATGCGGTTCAGCTTGCCAAGTTATTGGGCGCTGGGCTGGTGATCGGTGCGACCAGCAGCGCGGAGAAGGGGCAGGTTGCGCTTGCGTCGGGAGCCGATAAGGTGATTAATTACAGCCAAGCTGGTTGGGGCCAGCAGGTGCGCGAGATGACCGGTGGGCGCGGGGTTGATCTGGTCTTGGAGATGGGTGGCGACACGTTCGCCGAGGCGCTGAACTGCCTCGCGCCGTTCGGTCGGATGGTGGTTTATGGGATGGCCAGCGGCCAGCCGTTAAGCCTTGACGAGCAGAACAGCAACCACTTTTTCTACAGCCCATCGCCCAATCAGTCGATCCATGTGTTTAACCTTGGGCTATGGTTTGGGATGAAACCGCAGCAGGCAGGCAAAGCGATGGGTGACCTAATCGGTTACGTGGCGTCTGGGCAGGTCAAGACGCCACACATCCACAGCCTGCCGCTGTCGCAGGCAGCGGAGGCGCATCGTTTGATGGAACAGCGGCTCAGTACCGGGAAGCTGATACTCAAACCGTGGGCAGACTGAGTTCAACAGGCAAAAACGCCTTTACGCTGCCGAGCTGATGGCCGCGTCTACCAGCTCACCGTACAGCGCACCCCATGCGCCGCGCACCTCTGGTGTAAAGCCGCTGCCGAGGATTTCTTCCAGCGTCGTGAGCAGCGCCTCCCCGACCAGCGGGTAATGTTCTGGCTGGACGCCGTACCCGCTGTGGCGTGCGCCGAGCGCGGCCACCACCGGGCGCAGAATGTCCGGCGAGTTAAGGTGTGAGACCGCAAAGCCGATGGTCTGCATCAGCTTCATGCTCTGCCCGCTGATGTCGTCGGGGAACAGTGGGCGCACCTGCGGGTAAAGCCGAAACAAGTGATGGTAGAAGCGCTGCCCCGTGGCGATAAGTTGAATTGAAATCTGACGGTAGGTGTCTTGGATGAGTGTCTTCTGCTGTTCGTCTAACATTGCGTTCTTACAGCCTCACAATTTCAACTTACGGATGGAGTCGAGTTCGTCCGCCGCGCCGATTTGGGCGAAAATCGCCTCGGCGCGGACAAAGGCGGCCTGAGCGCCGGGGGCGTCGCCCGCTTGGCGCAGCAGATGGCCGAGCGTGACATCGGTCCGCGCTAGGTAGGGCAGCGCCCCGATGCGCTTGAAGGTGGCGCGTGCCTCGTCCAGCGCGGCGTGTGCCTCGGTGATACGGCCTGCGTCAGCGTGAAAGACCGCCTCTAGCCGCGCATACAGCCCGACCGCCAGCAGCCCACCGTTCTTCACCGCCGCCGGTTTGCCAAACTCCACCATCGTCTGGGCGAGGTCGGGCTGGCCGCTGTGATAGTAGAAGTATGCACCGAAGGCGTCCAATAGGTCACGAAAGAAAATCTCTTGGTTGATGGTCTGGAGGTTGGCCTGCGCCCGGCGCAGATAGTCCCCAGCGCGTTGCAGGTCGCCCGCGCCCATATAGGCAAAGCCGATAAAGTGCATGGTCAGCACATCCAGCAGCACATCATCGGTTTGGCGCGTGCTTTGGATGGCGCGCTCGCCGTATTCGACGGCCTGCGCCCAGCGCCCCAGATGTACTTCTGCCATCGCCAGCGCGCCGTAAATCTGCGCGTTGGCCGACGGGTTGGTGTTCACATCTACCACGGCTTCGACCTCGGCCCGCAGGTGGTCTACCTCATCGGGGTGACCGCGCCCCGCCGCTGAAATCATCTGGTAGACGTGGCCGAGCGTCCAGTAGCGTTGGTTGCCACCGCGCTGGGCAATCGCCAGCCCCTGAACGAAAAAATCCTGCGCCTTGGTGAACTCACCTTGGCTCGTACTGAGCATCCCCAGCACCACCCACGGCTGGCACAGCAAAAACTCGTTGCCGAGCATCTGGGCCGATGCCAGCGACTGATAGGCGTAGTCCAACGCCTTGGGCAGGTCATTGAGCGAGAAGTACAGGCGCGCAAACTGGATGTGAATCAGCATCATTTTGTGGATGCGCTCTAGGCTGGTCAGCGACATGGCGAGCTGTTCGGCCTGCCGCAGCGTGTCCACCCGTTCGCTGGCCGGGGTCAATAGAGCGCTCACCTCGTCGTACTGGATGAGCGCGTCAAGACGGGCGAGCCGCGTCTCCTCGCTGTCTGGGGTGTGAGCGAGGCTGTCGAGCAGCCAGTGATAGGCTTGCGCCGCACTGCCATTGGCGTGGTTGGCGCGGGCATAAGCGATGGCCGCCTCGCTCCATGTGCGCGCTTTGGCCCAGTCCTGCGCCGACCAATAGTGGTAGGCCAGCCGCGCGGCGCTGGCCGGGCGGTCATGAAAGAGCGCCTCGGCGTGCTGGGCGACCAACCCGTGTAA
>JALONW010000082.1 GCA_025454725.1 Anaerolineae bacterium | reverse complement strand
CTGGCGAATACGTCCGCGGGCGCGCCCTGCGTGAGCTGCACAGCGAGGTCGGACGAACCGCCGAAGCTGAACAGCACGCGCACGCCGGGGTTGGCGGCCTCGAAGTCCGCGCCGATGTCGGTGAAGGCATCGGACAATGACGCGGCGGCAAACACGACAATTTCGCGTTCATCTTGGGCGCGGGCGGGGGCGAATACGAACAGGGACAACAGCAGCAGGGCGGAAATCAAACGTCGGAGAGGCATAGGGGAGACTCCTTTTCCTAGGTTAGGGATGTGGGTTGGTCTGGAAGGTGGTCTGGCACAGGTCAAGCCACTCCATGACCGCTGTGAGCTGTTCACGGTGCAGGGCCAAGGCCAGCCCCTCAACCGGCGAAGTAGGGATGTCCCGCGCCAGCCGTTCGAGGTCGCGGGCGCAGGCGGCGCGCTGGCGGTCGATGATGGGGGCGGGGTCATAGTTAAGGCGCTGGGCGATGTACAGGCGGCTGAGGAACTCGACTCGCACGCGCCGCACGCTGGGCGACGGGTACGGCTCATCCAGCCATGTCCGCAGGCGGTGGTGCCCGGCCTCGGTCAGCGTGTACTCGGTGCGCGGCGCGTAGACCTCGCCGGGTGTCTGCTCCCCGACGATGAGGCCGTCGCGCTCCAACCGCTTGAGGACGGCGTAGACTTGGCTTGACCCCATCGACCATACCCGCCCTAGTTCGCTGGGTTGTCGGAAGGCCTCCAATAGGTCATAGCCGTGACTGGCGTGGGCGGCCAACAGGCCAAGCAGCGTCTCATCAGGGGATGGCAGGCTCATGGTATTTTTCCATCATGGACTATTCCATAATGGAATATACGGAGATACAGTGCGTTCCGACCACATCATTCAGCGAATACTCAGGTTTTGGCCGGGGACTGACGAGTCAGCCCCCTCTCTGCCAGAAATTATCCCAGTCGCGCCAGATGGTAGGTCTTGCCGCCCTTGCGGAGGACGATGACCTGCCCGCCGATGCTGTCGGCGTGGGTCAGGCGCTGGGCGGGGTCGCTCACGCGCACATTGTTGACGTATACGCCGCCGCTGGTCATCAGGTCACGCGCCTCGCGCTTGCTCTTGAGCAGGCCGCTTTCGACCAGCACATCGGCCAGCGCGACGCCTTCCCCGTCGAAGCGCGACTTGTCGAACTGGCTGGACGGCGCATCGCCGAAGATGTCGAGCAGGTCCTCGGTCGGAACGTCGTCGAGGCTGCCGCCGAACAACACCTGCGAGGCGCGCATAGCGCGCTCCAGCGCGCTTTCGCCGTGGACGAGCCGCGTGACCTCGGCGGCGAGTCGCTTCTGCGCGACCTTCTGGCCGGGGTCGGTCTGGGTGGCCTGTTCCAGCCCGGCGATGTCCTCGCGGCTGAGGAAGGTGAAGTATTTGAGGTAATTGATCACGTCGGCGTCAAGCGTGTTGATCCAGAACTGATAGAACTTAAATGGCGAGGTGCGGGCGGGGTCAAGCCAAATGTTTTGGCCGCCCTCGCTCTTGCCGAACTTGGTCCCGTCGGCTTTGGTGACCAGCGGCGACACCACGCCGAACGCCTGCGCGCCGCGCTTGGTGCGAATCAGGTCAGTCCCCTCAATGATGTTGCCGAACTGGTCGCTGCCGCCCATTTGCAGGGTGCAGCCGTAGCGGTCGTGCAGCACGAGATAATCGTAGCCCTGCAGGAGCTGGTAGCTGAACTCGGTAAACGAGATGCCCTGCTCTTGCTTGAAGCGCTCGCGCACCGAGTCTTTGGTCATCATGACGTTGACGCGGAAGTGCTTGCCGATGTCGCGCAAGAAGTCAATCAGCTTGACCTCCAACAGCCATTCGCCGTTATCGACCATGCGCGCCGGGTTGCTCACCCCTTCAAAGTCGAGGAACTGCTCAAGTTGGCCGCGGATGCCCGCGAGGTTTTCCTGAATCTGTTCGACGGTCAGCAGTTGGCGCTCTTGCGACTTGCCGCTGGGGTCGCCAATCATGCCCGTGCCGCCGCCAACCAGCGCGATGGCGTGGTGGCCGAAGCGCTGAAGCCGCGCAAGGTTCATAATTTGCAGCAGTGAGCCGACGTGCAGGCTGGAGGCAGTCGGGTCGAAGCCGATGTAGCCGGTGATGGGCGCGTCGCCGCTGAGGGCTTTGTCCGCGCCGTCAGTAAAGCTGTGGACGACGCCGCGCCACGACAGTTCTTCAAATAAGGACATGGGTGAGGACTCCTAAACCGAACTGATGACCAAAACTCGCACGATTAAACCCGATTCGCCGCCGTTTTCGCAGTGCCAATTGAACGACCGCGCAGCAAATACCATACGCCCGATACGCCCAGCGCAGCCAAGCCATATACCCCCGGTATGCCAATCAGGTAGTAGCGCGCCCACTCCAACGGCGTGAGCAGCAGCGCCGCCAGTATCACTCCGACGGCGTAGGCGGCGAACACCCAGCCCACCGCGCTGCGCCGCATCACCGTCGTAATCAGGCCGACCAGCGCCAATATCGCTACAATCACGCCGCCCAGCACTCCGAAGGTCAGACCGTCCCACGGGGTCGCCTCATAGCGCGCAATTTGGTCGGGGATGTAGGCCGCCCATGCGTCGATTTCGTAGTACTGCGGCGCGCCAACAAAAGTCTGCCGCCAGAACCCCGCCGCCTGCGCGCCGAAACTGTCATAGCCGCCGAAGAAGGCGGTCTGACCGGACAATAATTCCGAGCGCAGGCGCAGCACATCACTTGCCGCGCCCAGCGGGTCGGGCCACCATGCCGGGTTAAATGCAAAAAACACGCCGATTGCGCCGATTCCCGCCGCGATTAGGCCAGTCAGCCCACGCCAATCGCGCCGCCACAGCGTCAGCACACCCAGCGCGCCGAATACGGGGACGAGCGTCAGCGCGCCGCTGTGTTTGCTGCTCAGGGCAAGGCCAGCCGCTAAAGACAAGAGGATGAGCCAGAGACCCCGCTTGGGGTGAGGGGACACTACCGCCCAACGCACCGCCGACAGCACGGTCAGCAGCGAGGCCAACAGCAGCGGCGCTTCCATCATGGCACGGCGGCCATTGATGAGGATATTCGGGCTGAACGCAATCAACGCCGGAAAAACCAGCGCCATCGGCCAGCCGCCGACCGACATCCCAATGCCGAATGCGGCGGGGACGCACAGCGCCAATAGCAGCGCCATCGCCCAACGGTTGGGCATCAAAACCTCCGGCGATGGGACGCGCCCATTACTCTGGTTATAAGCGTAGTCTGCGCCCCAGTCCCACGGCTGGTTGAGACCATCAACCGTGCCGCCGGTGAGGTGATAAGCCAACCCGCCGAGATACTTCTGGACGCGACCGTCCAACAGCCGCAGATTGATGTCCATCGGGTCAACGTCGGCGGCGCGGTTGGTGACTTCATCGAGGTCGCGGGCGACAAATTGCGCGAAGTAGTCGCGGGTGGTGTAGACCAGCGTCGATTCGTCGGCGTGGAAGGGGGTGTCGGGCGTCCCGGCGAGGACGTAGCCCATCAGGGCGATCAGGTAGAGCGCGGTCAGCAGGTGTCGCATGGGGGTGAAGTCCGTGTGTGGGGTAGAGCGCCCCTACTATACCTGAAAAGCGCCCTGCGTTCGCCCCGCGCTTGGCTGACGGCGGCGAAAATGGTTCATTTTCTGTGCAATATGCGCTACAGTAGAAAAAATATCAGAGTGAGGACGGTTAGATGACGCACAGAACAGCGAATATTCGGCGGCTGTGGCGCGTGCTGGTGGTCGCGGCAGCGGTTATTTTGTCATCTGGATATGCTGTCCGCGCTTTGGCTGAAGATGTGGTACAAACTCCGTGTGGCTCATCCACTCCATTAGCTGTTACTTCTATCGACGCTTTTTCTACGATTTTTCAGCAAGATGAAGAAAGCGACCTATCGGGACTCTATTACTTTATTGGCCGAATATACCAAGAAGCGGGCAATTACGCACAAGCTGTCAGTTTTTATACCCGCACGATAGAGGTTAATCCAACATTTGCCGCTGCATATTACCTTCGGGGAATTTCCCACGACTACTTGGGTGAATATGAGCTGGCTGTCACGGATTATAGTAACGCAATCGAATTCAATTTATTGTGTGCTGGTGTGTATCTCAATCGGGGGCTAAGTTATTCTCAATTGGGAAATTACCTAGCTGCCATCGCTGATTTTGATATGGCTATTGAGCTTGATTCAGACAATGTTGATGCTCACTATTCGCGTGGTCTTATCTATTATTATTTGGGCGATTACCCTCGTTCAATTGAGGATTACACCAGCGCGATTGAGCTTGATCCATCCTATGTTCCTGCCTACGTTAACCGTGGGATTAGTTATTATTATTTGGGCGACTACCAGCGTTCGATTGAGGATTACAATCGCGCCATTGAACTGAACCCAAATGATGCTAATGCCTACAACAACCGTGCAATTACCTATGATCTTTTACAAGATTATGGGCAGGCGATTGCCGATTATAACCGCGCCATTGAGCTTAACCCTACCTACGCCGAGGCCTATTATTTCCGTGGGCTTACCTATGATGACTTAGGCGAGTACGAGCAGGCTGTAGCTAATTATGATCGCGCCATTGAGCTTGATCCTGCCAATGTCGAGGTTTACTATGCGCGTGGTCTTGGCTATTACTATTTAGGCGAGTACGCACGTTCAATTGAAGATTACACCAGCGCGATTGAGCGTGATCCATCATATGTTGATGCCTACATTAACCGTGGGCTTAGTTACTATTATTTGGGCGACTACCGGCGTTCAATTGAAGATTATGATCGTGCCATTGAATTAAACCCAAATAACGCCAATACCTATAGAAATCGTGCAATAAGCTACTCTGATTTAATGGACTACGAGCGGGCTATTGCCGATTATGACCAAGCCATTGAGCTTGAACCCAACTATGTCGATACCTATATCAGCCGTGGGCTTCTCTATCAAGAATTGGGGGAGTATCAGCGCGCCATAGATGATTATAGTCGTGTAATTGAGCTTAAACCGGATGATGCGCTAATCTATCTGGAGCGTGCAAACAGCTATTTCAATATAGAGGATTACGAGTCTTCTATAGCTGATTTCAACCGTGCCATTGACTTGGGTTTACCATCATATGTGATTGCTTATGGCTACCATAATCGTGGATTGAGCTATTACTACTTGGGGGATTATGCGAGCGCTATAGCCGATTATAATCGAGTCGTTGAGCTTGACCCCGATAGTGCTTACGGCTACAGAAGTCTTGGAAATGCATATAGTAATTTAGATGAGTATGAACAGGCTATCACCAACTACGACCGCGCCATTGAACTTGACCCCAACAATGCTTTTGGCTACAACAACCGTGGTATCGCACACTTTATGCTCGGTGATTACGAATCTGCACTCGCTGACCATGACCGCGCTATTGAGCTTGACCCTAATTATGCTGGTGCATATTGGAGAAGAGGCAATGCCCATTTCCAACTGCGGCAGTACGCCGAGGCACGGGATGATTACCGGCGCTACGAGGAATTGACCGGCAGCCTAGAGCCGTTTATGAACGCACGGGTCCGGTCGATTGAATATTACCTCGCCCAGACCCCAACCCCGCCCGCGCCGTAAACCGTAACTAAACCTCACCCCTGCCCCTCTCCCTAGGAGAGGGGTTTTTAGCGCGGTAGGTGGGCATCTCCCCCTCTCTCAGGGAGAGGGGGGTGGGGGGTGAGGTTAAACCCCTACTCGACCACCGGGCGCGGCAGGTCGAAAAAGGTCTCAATCTTGGCGTAGCCCGCCCCCGCCATGCGCCCGACCGGCTGAAGCTTGGCGGCGTCGATTTTGTCCGTCCCAATCAACACCGAATCGTCAATGTGGACGTGGCGGACGCGCCCAAACACGACCGTTGCGCCGCCCGGCGCGTCGGCATTGATCGGGACGGTGCGGTCCAGCTCACATTCATAGTGGATGAGGCTTTCGGCCACGCGGGGAGCCTGCACGGTCAGCGACGGGGCGGGTGTCAGCCCGGCGAAATCGAACTCGCTGCGGTCGGCGGGCAGTTCGGCGCTGGTCTGGTTCATCTGCGCCGCCTGCGGGTAGCTCACAATGTTCACCACGAATTCGCCGCTGTCCAGCACGTTGCGGAGCGTGTCTTTGACGCTCATGTCGCTGGCGCGGCTGGTGACGCAGAACAACACGGTCGGCGGATTGCTGCAAACCGCGTTAAAGAACGAATACGGCGCAAGGTTGAACACCCCTGCCGCGCTGCGCGTCGAAATCCAGCCGATGGGGCGCGGCACAATCGAGCCAATCATAATCTTGTACATCGACTGATACGGGATGGTCTTGGGGTCGAGTTCCATGTGGGATTTTTACTCTTCGGATTCTAGTCGGCGCAAAAGTTCAGCTATAAATTCGTTAGATACATTGTCCATATCGCTTTTTGAGTAAATAGTTATCAACACCACTGCGTCATCAAGGTAGACACAAAAGATGATGCGATAACCACCGCTTTTACCCCGCTTGGCGTCAGAATTTGCCACCCTTACCTTGTAGACAGCATGGGAAGGGAAATTGGGGATTCTGTCGCCCAAAATTTCCCCTCGTTTAAGTGCGTCTAATGTTGGGTCTACATCCCGTTCGAGGTTTCGATAGCGCTTGGCTAGGGTTTTGGCCGCTTTGATGTAATCAGGCAAAAAGATCAAGCGTTTTGGCTGCTTAGTCATCCTCAGCCATAGCCTTGCGGTAATCATCTTCGGTCAGGAATTGCCCAGACTTCAACTCATGCCATGCTTGTGTTAAGCGTACCGCCACTTCTTCAGGCGTATGATCAATGTCTTCTGCTTGGTCATCTTCAATGAGTGACAAAATATAGGCTTCGATGTTATCAAAGCCTCGCGCTTGCGCCTGCGATTCGAGGGCGGTGATTTTCTCGTTCGTTATAGGGAGTTTTAGTACGAACATGTGATTCCTCATTCATCATCGTCATCCAAACTTGCCCATAATTCTTCGATAGACACCGTCTCCCTCGTAAACATCTGATAGAAGGCCTCTTCGAGGTTATCGCGGATATCTACGCCGTTTTCCTCAAGTACCTGCGCCGCGACCTTCGCTGCCACTCACTTGGACTCCATCCACCCCTTGAGATATTCACCCACCGAGCCGAACCCGTCGCGCTTGATAATTTCCTCAAAGTCGCGCAGTTGTTCGGCGTCAAATTCGATGTCGATGCTGACCATGGTCGGCGCTCCCCGCTGAATGGTGGTCGAACGGTATACCCTTTATCATACTTCAACTTGGGCGGGCGGGCGGGCGGGCAAGCCCTGCGCTACGGCAGCCACATGCGCGACACGTTGGCGACATCCACCCAGTCGCCGTTGACGTTCATCTCCCAGTGCAGGTGGGGGCCGCTGCTGCGCCCGGTATCCCCCGTCACGCCGATGACCTGCCCGGCGGTCACTTCCTGCCCACGGGTAACGTGAATCTGGCTGAAGTGGGCGTAGCCGGTATAGACGCCGTGGCCGTGGTCAATGACGACGTAGTTCCCACGGATGTCCATCAGCCCGGCAAAGGCCACCGTCCCGCCCGCCGAGGCCATCACTGGCACGCCGACTGTGGCGCGCAGGTCCCAACCCGTGTGGCGCGTCTGCACCGTGTCATTGAGGACGCGCACCTCGCCAAACGGAGCGGTCAGCGCCGACGCAATGGGCAGCAAGAAGCCGCGCTCATCCCAGCCGCGTGCGTCGGTGAAGTTGTCGAACACCGCCGCCAGCCGCGCAAACTCGGCGCGCTCGACCTCTGGGTCAATCAGGTACAGCCGGTCGTCAGGGACGGTGAACGCGCTGCTGATGAAGCCGCCACCCGTCACTGTGATTTCAGCGGTGACGGTCTCGGTTTCGCCGTCGGCAAAGGTGACAGCCACCTCTAAGGGGTAGGCGCGTGCGCTCTGCTCAATGTTGGCCGTCAGCAGTGCGTACAGGTAGCCGTCGCCGCGTGCGTCGAAGAACGGCATGTTGCGGTTGATGAAGCGGGCGCTGGCCGACTCAACCCCATCACCGCTGACGCTGACCACGCCGACGCCGCCCTGCGGCAGGCGCTCGAACATAATCTCAAGGGTGGCGCGCCCGCCGCTAACCGTCTCTCGGGCGGTCGGGCGACCGGGCGGGCCAGCGGTCGGCTCGGTGGTGGGTTGGGGTGTGCCGTTGGTCGGGAGAGCAGCTTCCGGCGTCGGGCTGACCTCTGAGGTCGAGGGTTCAGGGGTGTTGGTGGCGAAGGTCGTCCCCTGCGCGGCGGCAGGCAGGAGGGCGAAAACGCCCAACACCATCAACAGGAGGAAGGCGCTAGACAGCAGTAAGGAGCGGTTACGCATAGGGTTAATCGGTTTCCATCCAAGATACGCCAGAAAAACAGGCCAAACGGTCGGGAAGGGGTGGTGCGCGCCGTCAGCAGCTACCCCTTCCTATGACCGCCGGTCTAAGGCGCAGGGGTGGCGGTGGCGAACACGACGCCGGGCGTCGTGCTCGGTGCCGCGGCGGGAGTGCTGGTCGGCGCTTGCGGGTCGGGCGTGAGGGTGATAATGATCAGCGGCGGCTCGGTCGGCGCGGCGGTCGGCAGCAGACTGAGGTCAAGCTCGACCGAATCGAGAATGGTCTGAAGCTGGTCAGATGCGCCGTCGAACGCCTCCATCGGTTCGGTGTAAGCGTAGAAAGCGAAGTTCAGCCCGTTTGGATTAACGGCCGTAAACCACCCGCGCAGGCTGGGCAGCTCGTCTGGACAGTCGTCCGCCGCAAAGTATGTCCCCTGTCCCTGCATCCCACCAACACTGAAGATTCGCTCCTCATCATACGCAAAGTTGCACTCAGCTTCAACCACGGTGAACATCAGCATACGTAAACCGTCGGCAAATAGGTTGATTGGCGCAAGCACGCCCCCGGTCGGGGCGGCGGGGACGACGTTCTCGAACCCCCACAGCAGCAGCACCGTCCCCGTGCCGCCCGGCACCGGCCCACGGTAAAGCGAGAATGGGACAGCGCGCATCCCCTCAGCAGCGGGCAGCAGCAGTGCATCGCTGGCGACCTGCCAGCCGTCCGGGATGTCGATGCGGACAGGCGCTTCGAGTTCGGTTAGCACGGTGGGGTTGAGCGTAGCGGGGATAAGCCCGTCGTCGGTCGGGACGGGCGACGCGGTGGCCGTCGGCGGCTCGATGCTGGGGCCGATGGTAGGCGCAGTGGTGGGGGTGCTGGTCGCCACGGCGGTGATGTCGAGGGTCGGTTCAGGTTCAAAGGTGGGCGTCGGCTGAGGTACTGGCGCGGGCGAACAGGCCGCCAGCGCGAACAGCAGCGCGGCGGTCAGGGTCAATCGGGTCATAACAGCGTCCCTTGTGTGCCAATGGGTGCGATACAATCCGGCGAATCATACCCCACATTGTTGACCGCTTTCGAGACCTCGTAGGCACGCATCTGGTCGGCATCCACCATCTTGATGAAACTGAGCGCCTCGGCGTGGCTGACCTCGCCCGGCGTCAGCCATTCGGCGTAGCGCTCACGCGGCAAAATCACCGCCATCCGGTGGTGATAATCTTTGATAAACTCGTTCGGTTCGGTGGTCAAAATCGTGCAGGTTTTGACGGTATCGCCCTCTGGGCTGCGCCAGACCTCCCACAACCCTGCGAACGCGAACAATTCACCGCCGTCGAGGTGGACGTAGATGGGGTTCTGCCCCTTTTTCGGCCACTCGTAGAAGCCGTTGGCGGGTATCAAGCAGCGGCGGCGCTTGAGCGCATTTTTGAAGGACGGCTTCTCGGCGGCGGTCTCCAGCCGAGCGTTAATCATCTGGTTGCCGATGCTGAGGTCTTTGGCCCATGACGGAACCAGCCCCCAGCGATGGAAGGTCAGTTCGGTCGGGTCTTCATTGGTAATGACCGCCACTGGCTGCGACGGCGCGATGTTGTAGCGCGGCGACATGGCCTGCACCTCTGGCGCGAGGGGGCCGAGGTCAAACGCCTGCTGAATCAGACCGCTGTCGGCGGTCAGGACAAAACGACCACACATACAGTTTTCTCCTTTTGGCTAGTGATGAGTCAGGAGTGATGGGTGATGAGTTTGGGTCAAATACACCCGATGAATGGGCATATAGAATACTGCAATGTGATAAACGAATACGGATTTAACCTTCAGCGGACGCGCAATGGCGCGTCCTTTACAGCCTGACTCGATTTGTAGGGACGCCCCGTTGGGCGTCCGTGATAGAACAATCCGAATCTCTGTATTCATTTGTTAAACCGTATCCGGGGCTGTTTTGAGGTCATAGCTTGTATGGTTTTCATCTGGTGGGCGACCCGCCGGGTCGCCCCTACCCATCCCTCAGCACTGAAATCTCATCACTTCTTCTTCTGCGGCGGGTTACCCATCTCGACGATTTGGCGCACCAGCGCTACCAGTGCCAGCACCAGAGCGAAGATTTGACCGTTGTCCAGCGGCGGGCGCTCTGGCGTGGCCGGGTCATCATCGGCGGACTGGGCGGCGCGGGCGAATAGGTATGCCCCGGCCAGCCCGGTCAGCAGGCCGCCGAGCGCGCCAAAGATATAGGGTTGGCGCTTGGGCTGCTTGCCTGCCTTCAACAGGGCGCTCCGGTTGGGGAGCGCGGTGGTTTTACGCGGTTGAGTGCTCATACGGTCTCCTCCGGGGGTTTGATGTTATCATCGCGGCGGGTGAGGGTCGCCAGCCATGCCTCAGCAGCGGCCAGCGGCGTCCTGAGGCGGATGACGGCGCGCCCCAGCGCACGTCCAGCCGTGCGGGCGCGGATTTTGGCGTCGTGGGCGCTGCTTTCGGCGCTGGCAAGCTGGCGCGTGACGGTGGTCTCTAGGCGCGCCACGCCGAACATGGCGGCGGCCAGACCCAGCCACAGCGGGAGCAGCAGCACCAGCACCGGGACAAAGCATAAGATGCTGGTCATCAGCGCGTTCACCGTGCTGACTTGCAGCGCGCTAAACGGGATGACCAACAGCGCGCCGACGGCGACCAGCGCCATCACCAGCGCGAAAACGCCCCAAATTCGCAGCTTGACTGCGCGCTTCTGGCTTATCCGGTCGGGTGGGACAGGTGTTTGGTTCATGTGTTCTATGATACCCTATTTCTGGCCGATGGTGTGCGAGGTCTAGGCCGCTGTCACCGGCTCGGCGCTGAGGGGCGTACGGCTGTGTTGGCTGAGGTAGAGGGTATAGGTTTGGCCGGGGACAAAAGCGGCCTTCGCGTGTGCGCCCAAGAACAAATCGACCTCCCCGATACGGAAGGTGCGTCCCTTGCTTCCGAGGTAAGCCACCCCCGTTACGGCCTCGGCGCGCCCGCCCGATAGGTCGGCTTGGGCGCGGCGGAAGGTCGTCACCGCCAGTGTCGCACCGATGAGAGCCGTCAGGACACTGAGGACGACGACCGCCACCGGGAACGGGTTCATCCCGTCAAGGCTCGGGAGCGCCAAACCCACCACCACCACCGCGCCCATCCCCACGCCCAGCCCATAGCGCAGCACCACATCCACCGCTGCACGGCGGATACGGTCATACTGGCTGGTGGTCAGGCGTCCTGCGCGGTTCTCGCTGAGGTCCGCCTGTGTAAAGTCGAGCGCCTCAGTGAGGCTGGGTCGGTCGGTCATGGGGTGTCCTTGTTCGGTCATTTGGCAATATCGATTGTAACACAACCCAACAAAAAACCGGGCGCCCCCATTTCAGAGGCCGCCCGGTTTGATGTCTAGCAGAGGGAAGAGAACCCCTTAGGCGTCGCCGCCCTCGGTCTCACCACCGTCCTCGCCATCTTCTGTTCCTTCACCACCTTCGCCGCCCTCATCCGCCGGGGCTTGCCGCCCTCATCCGCCGGGGCTTCCGGCTGGACGGGCGCGACATAGTTGGGGTCGGTGGACTTGATGTATTCCACCAAGTCAGCGAGGTCTTGGGCGCTGACGCGCTCGCCGAAGTTGGCGGGCATCGCACCGGCGTTATAACCTTCAACCACATAGTCGCCCGGCGCGAGGATGCTCTCGACGAGGTACTGCTCGATGGTATACCCGGCCAAGGCGGGGTCGGTCAGGCGTTCGTTGACCACGCGTTCATAGGTCCCGTCGAAGTTGGGACCCTGCGAGGCGTTGTAGTGGCAACCGCCGCAGCCGAGGCGTTCCCCAACCTGCGAAGTCTGGCGGTTGGCGTAAATCGCCTCACCGCGCACCGGGTCGCCGGTCAGCGCTGCGATTTCGCTCAAGGCGATGTTGACGTTGCTGCCGACCGGGGGCGCGGTGGCCTCACCACCGCCCTCACCGGGGACGATAGCAAACTGCTGAACGGCCAACAGGTCTTCCAGCGTCCAAGCGTCTCCCTTGTCCCAGTTCTGGATGTAGTTGGAGATGTCCTGAATCTGGTCCTCGCGCAGTGGGCCATTGGCCGACTGACTCCACGCGACCATCGGGGCAGGCCAATAGCTGACGCTGGTCGGGCGGCCATGCACGAGGGTTGTCGTAATAAAGTTGTCCAGCGTGCCGCCCCAGCCGAGATAAGCCAAGCGGCTGGGCTGGTCAATGTCGTAGCCGTTGTCGATGGAGACGACAATGCTGTCGGCCAGCGCCTGCTTGGCAGCTTCCAGCTCGGCAAGGCGGGTGGTGAGCGTCTCGTCGGCCAGCGCGACCTCGATTTCCGCGAGGCGAGCGGCGATTTCGGCTCGACGCTCGTCGGTCACGCCTTCAGCGGCCAACTCGATACCCAGCTCGGTGCGCTCGGTCTCCAGCGCGGTGACCTGCCCCTGAAGGCTGGTCAGCTCGCGGCGGTTCTCGGCGAAGAAGTCGTAGCCGAACAGGTGCGGGCTGTTGAGGCCGGGCGCACGTCCGTTGATACCGCGACCATCTGCGCCGTGGCAGGTCGAGCAGTTGGCGGCAAACAGTTCCGCGCCGCGCTCAATCGAGCGCGCATTGTATTGGCGGGTGAATGACGCCATACGCGCGTTCTCGTTGATGGCAACCCAGCCCACCAGCACCATGATGGCGACGAAGGCGATGATGCCGACGAGGACGCGGTTTTCGATGCGATCAATGAGCATCTTTCCCGATTGAAGCATGTGGCGAAGTCCTTTTTGGTGTCCCTAGTTCAAGACCGTGGGCAGGGAGGTTTATCCCCCCTGCCCAGCGGATTATTCTATGTCTTGTGCTGTCCCACAGCCTAGTCGAAGTAGGCCGAGTTCTGGTGGATGAAGATGTGGTCGGCGCTCCAACGGCGGATACGATTTCCTTCCTCATCCAGCACCAGCACCGGCTCACCATCGACGCCGGTGACGACTGCGCCGGTGTCGGTCAGCTCGACCTCATCCCACGAGATCAGCACGTCGAGGCGCTTGAGGCCGTCTTGGTTCTGGGTGACGATGACCGCGCCCCAAGCGTTGTACAGCTCTTGGTCGTTCTCTTCCAGCTCGTGGTGGAAGAATTCCAGCGCCCTCAGCAGTTCCGGCGCGTTGTCTGGAACAGCCACAAACGGGAGGTTCTGGAAGTTGGCAGCAAGGTGATAGGCATTCAACCGCTGCGCAAGCTGCTCTCGCTGTCCGTTTTCCGCGATTTCCGTGTTGAAGTTAATCGCCGCGCTGTCCGGGTTGTCACCGTCGAACTGGGCGGTGGTGTACGCGCCGGTCACGAGGCGGTCATACGGGATGGGCAGCAGCTTACCCATGTGGTTGTGGGCAGGCTCCATCACCATCTCGTGGATGATCTTGGTGTCGGCAGAGGCGGCCACACCGTACTCGGCCAAGCCCATGTAGCTCAGGACAACCGTGAACGAGATGAGCGCGAAGCACACGCTCATGGCGAAGCGGCGGTCGGCATAGCGGCGGCTCTTGGTGGTGTCGATGTACGGGACAATCGCCACGAACGCGAGGAAGACACCGGGGAAGATAACGCCCCACAGCACCTTATCGCCCAGCTTGAGCGCGCCCTGAATCCAGAGGAAGTACCACGGCGCGGTCGTGCCGATGGGCGTGACCTGCGGGTCGGCGTGGCTTTCCAGCGGGGCGTGGTAGAACCAGATGCACAGCACAATCATGACGAGGGTCGAAACCGCCACCCACATCATTTCGCTGGTGAACACATCGGGGATGAAGTAGACGCGCTTGTCCAGCGGCACGCGCTTGGCCGTGTCCTCACCGATGTTCTCCTTCTGCGGGGGCAGAGAGTGACCGTGGACGATGACCTTGTAGTAGTGGACGCCCGTGAAGATGAACAGGATGGCCGGGAACAGCAGCACGTGCATCAGGTAGAAGCGCAGCAAGCCGTTTGCGCCCATTTCTGGGCCACCACGCACCAGCAGGTTGAGGTTCTCACCGACAATCTGCGGCGGGGTTGCCTCAATCATCGATGCGCCGATGGTCACCGCCCAGAGCGCTAATTGGTCCCACGGCAGGAGGTAGCCGCTGAAGCTGAGGAACAGGGTGGCGAACAGCAGGATAACGCCTGTGAACCACGTAAACTGCCTTGGCTTCTTATAACTGCCCGTAAAGAACGTTCGTAACATATGTAATGTGACGATGAGGACCATCGCCTCAGCGCCGAGGCGGTGCAGGTCGCGCATGAGCTGACCCAGCGGCACGTTGGACAGCATGTTGACCATGTTGCCATAGGCCACCTGCGGCGACGGGGTGTACCACACCATCAAAATCATGCCAGTGATGGTCTCGAACACCACGAAGTAGGTCGAGAGCCAGCCCAACCGGAAGGTCGGGTACAGGCCGGTCATGTCCTTGTGGAAGAACGACGGGCGCATGTGCAGCCAGAAGCCGTCGGCGTGCGGCTGCAACCGGGGGTTGGGGCGGCGAGTGGGGGTCTCACCCCGCAGCGCCTCACGGATGTCTTGGATGTTCATACCGGCGGTAACGCGCTCGACGATATTATCTACCGCCTCGAACGTCGCCTTCTTGAGTCCCTTTTCCTTGATGTCATCAAGGAAGGACGGGAAGGGAAGAACTGACATTACACCTCTCCTCGTCTAAACTAACGATACACTCTAGCTACCAATACTGGACGAGTAGCCCGCGCCGGGGGCGGGGCCGGTCACACGGCGACCGGTATCCACCCGCACGTCAACAATCTGGTCGGCGCTGATGTCCGAGATGTCGATGGGGAAACCATCTGCGCCGTTGGTGCGGGTGCTGCCGTCTGCCAGCGTGATGCTGAGGGGGAAACGGTCGAGGCCACGCGGGGCCGGACCGACGATGTAGCGCCCATCGACTTGGTACTGCGAGCCGTGGCACGGGCAGGCGAAACGGAAGTTGACCGCCTCCCACTTGGGCAGGCAGCCGAGGTGGGTGCAGACGCCGTAGAGCGCCACGAGGCCGCCCTCCGGGGTCGTGCTGACATGGAAACGGCCCGCCGGGACGCTCACCGGGGCGTCACCAGCAGTTGGGAGGTCGCCCACCGGGAAGGTGAACGTGCCGCCGAACTCGCCTTCACGGAAGCGGGGCAGCGCGAACCAGATGACGGCTGCGCCAACCTGACCCAGCAGCAGCGCGATGGACGCGCCCCAGATGTAATAAAGGAACTCACGGCGGCTTACCGGGCTGACTTCCACCGCTGGGGCTTGTGCCACCGATGCGGTGCGGGCTTGGGTGGGGTTTGCGGATGCCATATCTTGTCTATACCTCTAACTTGAGCGGGCGGGACAGTGGCGAGGAGGCCACCACCGACGCCCTGCTGCCTCCACCAAACATAAGAGACACTTCTACGTGCATTTTATCACAAGCGCGGGAGACGTGTCAAAGCAAGACTTTAGGTGGTTTTGGGCATTAGCCAGATATGGCCTAACGCCACAACCATTATTCATGTTATCGTTGACGTATGATGACTCTAGACCGGCAATCGTGCAACGTGCTTTAATCTCATGCCCCAGCGCCCCCCAATCCCCCTAGCCACCTATATCGACCACCCCCGCCAGCTTGCCCGCATGGTCGATTCGCTGTGCCGTGAGCCGCTGCTGGCCTTCGACACCGAGTCCAACAGCTTGCACGCCTACACCGAGCGCGTCTGCCTCATCCAAATCAGCAGCCGGACAACTGACTACATCGTTGACCCACTGGCGCTGCCTGACGTGACGCTCTTGGGCGATTTGCTGGCCGACCCGCGCATCGAGACCGTGTTCCACGCCTCTGAGTATGACCTGATGTGCCTTAAGCGCGACTACCACTTTGAGGTCACGAGCCTGTTCGATACGATGGTGGCGGCGCGCATCTGCGGCATCCGCCAGATTGGGCTTCAGAACCTCGTCCAGTCCTACCTGAGCATTGACCTCGACAAGAGCCACCAGCGCGATAACTGGGGCAAGCGACCGCTGCCCGCCGCCTGTTTGCGCTATGCCCAGTTCGATACCCACTATCTGCCCGATTTGCGCGACCTGCTGCTGGCCGAATTAGAGGCACGCGGCCATCTTGAGGAAGCGCGCGAGACCTTCGACGACCTCAGCCGCCTGACCCTGCCGCACGAGGGTCGGCGCTTCGACCCTGACGGCTACTGGCGCATCGGCATCCCCGCCCGGCTGAACCAGCGCCAGATGGCCATCCTGCGTGAGCTGTACCTCACCCGCGAGAAGCTGGCCGAGTACGCCAACCTGCCGCCGGTCAACGTCGCGCAGAACCGCACACTGGTCGAACTGGCGCAGCGCGCCCCGGCGCACCGCGAGGCGCTGGGCGGAATCTACGGCCTGTCGCCCAAGGGCATGCGCCGCTGGGCGGATGACTGGCTGGCGGCTGTCCAGCGCGGCATCGGCGCAGACCTGCGGACGCAGCCCCCGCCCGAAATCATCCCGGTTGACATCGCTGACCGTTATAACGCCCTGCACGCATGGCGCAAAAAGCGCGCCGAGGGTCGCGGTGTCGATTCGGACGTGATTATCACTAAACAGACGCTGTGGTCGCTGGCACACAAAGCGCCGTCCACGCTGGAAGACCTCGACAACATCGAGGGGTTGGGGCCGTGGCGCACCCAGCAGTACGGTGCAGAAATCCTCGAAGTCCTTGCCAATCAAGAACATGGAGTCCTGCCCAATGGTTGACAGCCCGTTTGCCGAAGAATGGCGCAACTGTCTGCGCGAACATTATAAGGAAACCGCGAAAGCCGACGACCGCGCCACGCTCAAGACCCTGACCGGAATCCTCAACCGGGTGGGTTTCCGTGAGGCCGAGCTACAACAGCTCTACGTCGAGGCCACCATGCGCGCCGACGCCCTGCCCGACCACTTCATCCCCGACGTGCCGGGCGTCCCCAGCGTCCCTGCTGAGGCCGCCGCCCCGCTGGAGAACCGTCACCCGCTGGAATGCCAATGTCCGTCGTGCGTCGAGCGCAACCTGACGCCCCACGACCGTGAGGGTCAGCCGCTGGCCGGTGATGCGCTGGCCGAAGCCATCGACCGCGCCGCGTGGGAGGCCGAAGCGTCCAGTGACGCCGGTGATTCCACTCCCGACCCCGATGCCCCCCAGCAGTTGAGCCTGTTTTAGCACCGCACCTGTAAAATCTTGCGCCTTTCGGAATTCACCTCCGGGGGTATCCCAGCGGGGATAGGGCGGGCTTAAACTGACGATTTCGCCCCAGTTTACGCGAAAGCGTCGGTCAATGGTGGGGTGAACGGTGGTGGTGCGTTGCGCGAGGACGTAGGAGTCCGCTATAATCATCAAAGTTTCATCAACGGAACCCTGACTATACAGGGAGTTATCATCCTATGCAGACGACCGACAACTTTCGCCTGATTGTGCGTCGCGGCCCGACGCCGAATCAGGTGTTTGACTTGACGAAGGATGTCATCACGCTTGGGCGCGACATCTCCAACGACATCGTGGTCAACGATGCCGAGGTCAGCCGCACCCACCTGCGCCTCACCCGTGGCATTGATGGCTACACCATCGCCGACCTCGGCTCGACCAATGGCACGTTCATCAACGGACAGCGCCTATTGGGGAGCCGCCCGCTGAACAACGGCGACCAAATCGGTCTGGGTGAGACGGTGACACTGGGCTATGAGCGCGTGCGTGCAGGTGCTGCCCCCTCCGCTCCGACCGCTGAGGTCGGTTATGCACCGCAGCAGCCCCAACAGTCACCCTATGCGCCGCCCGCCCAACCCAGCAACCCGCAGACCCCGCCGCCGCAGTACCCGGCCTCGCCGTCTGCGCCTGCTTACACGCCGGGTTACGGCGCGCAACCGCAGGGTCAGCCCCAGCAGCAGCCTGCGACCCCAGAATATGCCCCGCCGTCGTACAGCGCGCCGTATATGCCGCAGCAGGGGCAGGGTCAGCCCAGCTATGACTACGTGTACGGTCAGCCGGAAGAAGAGAAGCGCAATACCCTGCGCTGGGTCGGTATCGGCTGCGGTATTTTGCTGGTGCTGTGCGTGTGCGTGACGGCGCTCGGCTTGGTCGCCATCGACACGCTCAACCTGTGGGACAGTGTGCCGTTTGTGCGCGACATCGCGTGCATCTTCGCAAGCTGCGGCTAACCCCTCCGCAACACATCCGCTGAAAGAAAAACCCCTACGCCGGTGATGGGTAGGGGTTTTTGCGTTGGGTTAGCGTGCAAATATCCGCTCGAAGTTCATGACCGGGCTGCGACCCTGAGCCGTTAGGTCGCTGATGCCACGCTGTTCATAGCCGAGGCGCTCATAAAAGCGCTGAAGCGGCGCGTTGCTGGCGACGCCATCGAAGCGAATAGCGTCGTAGCCCTCGGCCTGCACCATCGCGTCCACCTCGCCCATCAGCCAGCGCCCGATGCCGCCGCCCCAGTAGCTGGGCAGCAGTCCCATCCCGCCGAAATAGACGGCGCGGTGGTTGGGGTTCTGCCATACCTTCAGGTTGAACGTGCCGACCAGCAGCGCGCCGTCGTAGAGGGCATAGACGCGCTGGGGGTCAACCCGCGTCAGCCACGCCTCAAGCGGGCTGTAGGGATACCAGTGGTGCATGTCTTGGGTGCGGTGCATGTGTTCGCCGCACAGCGTGAGGATAGCGTGCATCGCGTTGAGGTCGGCCTGCGCCGCCCGCTCAATGGTGATGGTGGGCATGTGCGAAAACAACTCCTTGGTTGGGATAAATTTGGGATAACCGCCCTACGCCTCAATCACCACGCTGGACGCGGGGAGGCCGGTCTGCCACGGCAGCGCTGCACCGCCGACTGATACGCCCGCGTCACCGGGCGGGAGCATCAGCACGACCGGCGCGCCGCCGACCGCACAGCCGTCTTGGTCGTCGCAGGTCGCGCCGGGCAGGTCGAATACCGCGCCCGCGTCGCTGAGGGTCAGCGTGCCGTCTAAGCCCATGCGGTAGACCTTGCCCGCCGCGCCGGTCAGCGAGAAATTACTGGCCTGCGCCGTGCGCGCCCACGCCACCACCGTCTGATGACCGTCGGCGTGAGTCAGGCGCACCATGTAGACCTGCGGCGTGACCGCCCAGACGGTCTCGGTCACGCCTTGAAAGTGGCGGACGATGGCGCGGTAGGTGTAGAAGGCCGGGCGCGGCTGGCGGTCGTCGGTCTGCGGTGTGAGCAGGCCGAACGTTTCGATGCCGGGAATGGCGTCTTGGTCCCACAGCTTATAGACCGCGATGCGCTCGACCCCGCTGGCGATAGCGAGGGTAATGCCCTGCACCAAAAACGCCTGCTGCTGTTCAAGCGTGACCTGAAATTGTGGGCGCGTGACCAGCCACGCTGGGTCGAGGTTGGGCGAGGTGTTGGTCTCGTTAATCCAGATGGGCGTGTCGGTCAGGCCGTATTGGTCGAGCAGACCGCGCATCCGCCCGATAATGACCGGGAACGATTCGCTGCGAAAGTAGATGTGCAGGCTGAGCGCGTCGAAATAAAAATCGTGTTCGGCGGCGGCAGGGTCGGTGCTGAGGTAGTGGTCGAGCAGGCGCGACAAATAAATCGGTCGCCCCGATTGGATGTCGTGCCAGAAGGTCGTCCCAGCGAGGTGGACGCGGGCGGTGGGGTTGCCTTCGCGGGCGGCGAGGTAGGCGACGCGCAACATGGCGGCGTAGTCGGCCACGTCGCCTTCAAACTCGAAGCCGTAAGTCTCGCTGTCGATGTCCGGCTCGTTCAAGATGATAAAGCGGTGGACGCCGCGTGGGGCGTAATATTCGGCGGCGCGGCGCATGAATCCAGCCCAGACATTGCCGGGGTCATCCAGCGGCAAATCGAGTCCGCGAGGGACGCCCACGCCGGGCGTGCCGTCGGTCGCCCACGCTGGGACGTTCTTAATCACCGCCACCACCTCGCGTCCACAGTCAGACGCGGCGCGCAGCCAGCGGTCATCGACGTTGAGCGTGTACCAGTCGTCGGCTTTTTCGGGCTGATGCTGTCCCCAGTCAAAGATGATGCGCTCCCACCCGACGCCGAGGTCGCAGGTCAGGCCGGGGAACCACATCCCCTCGACCACGCCGAACGGGTTATCGCCGGTGTGGATGGGGGCGGGCGGCTGGGCGTGGGCGGGGACGAGCGCCAGCATCAGGGCAAGTAGGGTCAGGGCGAATCGGGGCATCATCAGACGGCAGGCTCCGCGTGTTTGAGGTCGGGGTGGTGCTGCGCCGGATTATAGCAGAGGGGGAGGACAGCGTGGACAGCATGTATGCTGTCCGTACAAGAGGAAATCTTCTCGCACACACGTAAAAAAAGGCGTGAAATCATCCGTGCTGTACGGACAGGGCATACCCTGTCCAAGTATGGATCTCCGTCGTATAACTGACCTCATCACAGGGTAAATTTTAGGGCATTAAGGCGTTGACGGTGATTTTTGCACACACCCTTGAACAGGTGCTTTCGGGTCAAAAGTGGCAGACGCGGCGACTCGTCAAATTGGGCGAGTCGCTGGAAAAAAACCGCTATATCATCAAGGCAAATGGGCGCGTTCGCTATGAGGTGGGCAAGACTTACGCTGTCCAGCCCAATCGTGGGAAAAAGTCGGTCGCCCGCATCCTGATGATCGGCATCCGCCGCGAGCGAGTCGGGGAGATTAGCCATGACGACGCTATCGCGGAGGGCTTCCGCTCGCGCGAGGACTTCTTGAACACGTGGCGCGCCATCCACGGACAGGATGCCGACCTCAGCCGCGAAGTCTGGGTATTTGAGTTCGAGCTGTAAAGTATCATTGAAGAGGGATAAAAGCACACTGTGCAGACCGAAACCCACGATGATTAACGCTATTGGACTCGCCCGCCCGCGCCAAACATGCGCTACCATAAGGAGATAGTTCACCCATCTTCTTTGACCAGCATAAAAAGGCATTCCGGCGATGAAACACGGCTCCTCCATCCAGCGCACCACCGCCCGCCGCACCCGCCGCAGCAGCCCCGACGACACCCTCATCGTCGGCGGTGAGACCCAAGCCCAACAGCCCAGCGCGCCAGAAATCGTCCAGCTCCAGAAGGTGATGGGCAATCGCGCCGTACAGCGCGCCATATCCGGCGCGCCCGTCCCGCTGGCGAAACAAATCAGCCGCGCCCCCAGCGGTGATGCCCAGCGGATGCTCCAGCGCAATATCTTCCACAGCATGTTCAAGGGGTTTGCCCGCAAGAACATCTTCGGCAAGAACAAAGACCGCCGCAAGATTGAGCAAGACACCGCCACCGTCAAGCGCACGCAAAATGCCTTCTTCGACGACGTGAAGGACGTGACGGTCAAGAACGGGCCGCATAACCTGACCGGGCGGCACTACAAAGGGCTGACCGACCCGCGCAAGGGCGACCTCAAGTACGCCGGAAAGACCGTGCTATTCCTGTCCGGCAGCGGCGGCTCGGCAGAGACCTACGGCCTGCCGCTGGCGCAGTTCTACTGTATGCGCGGCGCGGATTTTGTCGCCGTCAACTACCGGGGCTTCGGCGGCAGCACCAAAGACACCAAAACCATCACCGGCAAGGCGACCACCACCCAAATCGACAACAGCGACATCACCGAGGACGGGCTGTACTCGGACGCCCGCGCCATCTTCCAGTGGCTGACGGGGGAAGGCGTCTCGCCGGAAAACATCCTCATCCAAGGGTTTTCGCTGGGCGGCCCCGTGGCGGCGGAACTGACCGCCTACCTCGCCGGACGGGGCATCCGCGTTGGCGGCCTCGTCCTCGAAAGCCCGATGGACAGCGTAAAGGAACAAGCGAAACAGGCCGCGCCCAACCGAGGCATCGGTTCATTCATTGCCAATTCTGGCGAGGTGGTGATGGACCTGCGCCAGCACCTCCGCACGCTGGTGGGCATCGAGGGGTTCAAGGACCTCGCAATCTACTTCATGAGTGGGCAAGGTTCGGCAGGCGACCAGCTCGCGCTCTCGACCACCAACGTCAACACCGACGCCGAAAAGATGGGCTTCACCAACGTGCGCTCGTCCGAGGCGCGGGGCGAGGACCATGAGGCGGTCAAGGCGCACGCCAAAATCGCTGAGAAGGGTGCGAACACCTACGACAACGCCGCCAACAGCCTCGATAACCTGTTCAAGAAGGCCGAAGTGCAGCTTGAGGTCGTCCCCGAAGCGCCCAAGCCGCTCGACCCAGTGGCCGAGGTGGTCGTCCAAAAACTTGAGGTGTTGGTCAAGGACGCCGAATAGCCCCTTACCAGCGTCTGCCGCGCTGGGGCTTGAGCTGCTCGTACAACGTGACGATTTCGTCCATGATGGCCGGCCATGTGCGGGTTTCCGCGAAGGCGCGGGCGGCGCGCCCCATCGTGGGGAGTTGGTCGCGGCAGTCCAGCGCCCGCCGCACAATGTCGGTCAGCGCGGCGGTGTCGCCGGGCGCGAACGTCCAACCGTTGACGCCCTCCTCAACCACATCGGGGATGCCGCCCACCCGCGAGGCGGCCACCGGCACGCCCGCCGCCATCGACTCGACGGCCACCAGCCCGAATGATTCCAGCTCTGACGGGAAGACGAACAAATCGGCGCTGGCGAAGGCCGCCGCCAGTGCTTCCCCGGCCATGAACCCGGCAAAATGCACGGGCAGTCCGTCGAAGGCGCGTTCCAGCCCTCGGCGCTCTGGCCCATCCCCGACGAGCGCCAGCCGGACGCCCGGCACAGCGCGCAGCACCGGCGCGAGGTCGGCCAGCCGCTTCTCGCTCGACAGCCGACCGACGTACAGCAGCAGAAAATCGTCGGGGTGACCGTCGCTCAGTTCGGCGCGCATCTCTGCTGACCGCCGCGACGGATGGAACAGGTCGGCATCTACGCCGCGCCCCCACAGCGTGGTCGGTGGTCGGATGCCGATGCGCGCCATGCGCTCGGCAATCACCCGTGACGGCGCGAGGGCGTGGTGGGCGCGGTTGAACATCAGGGCGGTGAGACCGTTCGCCAGCGGCGCGGCCAGCCCCAACCCAAAGTGGCGTGCCAGCTCGGCGTAGTCGATGTGGAATGACACCACACGCGGCGCGGCCAACGCCATCGCCATGAACATGCCCGACCCGCCGGTAAAGCCAGAATGGATGAAGTGCATCACGTCCGGGTTGAACTGCTTGACCGCCCGCCACGTCCCATACAGCGGCCATGAAAATTTGAGCCCGGGGTACAGCGGAAACGGCACACCCCAGACACAATGGATTTTCGCGCCCGCGTAGGTGTCAATCGGGCCGAGGTCGGGGGTGATGACCATCACCTCGACGCCGCGCCGTTCAAGCTGTTCGAGCAGGCGGCAGATGACGGTGACGATGCCGTCCACTTTGGGCAAAAATGTATCGGTGAAAATGGCGACGCGCATGGGCTGGGTTTCACGGGGCATAGTCG
>JALONW010000447.1 GCA_025454725.1 Anaerolineae bacterium | reverse complement strand
TTTGTTTTAGGTCAAATTACCTTTGAACAGATGGTTCTTTGTGACAACGATCAATGTAAATAGGCCTACTAGATTATTAGCTTATCGAGTTTCAACCTGCAGTGACTATAAAGCTAGGCCTCAGCAGTAGGTAGTCACTGTCGAACGTTAATCGAACCAAGCTCCAACACTTCAGAGAAACTTCTGGTGCACCTCAGAGAGGTTCCAAGAGGACTGAGAAATGATAATCTTATTGTACGGTTCTACTAGCGTTCAGCTGATGGCATCGTGAACTAGCAGGAACGTGACCCTCGCTAGAGTCAACTGTTGATCTACTGCAACAACTCTCGTACGAAAAAACGCATGACTTCGTGTAGGCCTGTACTCTTTATATCACTTTTCAAACCTTTATAGGGTGCTTGACCGATGCTGAGATTTTGCCTGCTGTTGTGCCTGATGGCGCTCTCCGTCGCCCCGCTGACTGCCCAGACCCCTGAGCCGCTGCCGCTGCCCTTGCCCGGCGAGCCAACCGGCCTCCAGTATGAGCGCAGCGTCGAGGACATCAAGACCATCGCCGCGCTGGACGCCGAGCTGCGCGCCGCTGCCGCAACCCTAAACATGCGCGCTCCGTCCCATGTTCAGATGCCGCTGACGCTGCGGGTGGGCATTGTCAACACCTCGCTGTACATCAACAACTGCACGCGCTGGGTACAGGACGGGATGCCCATCCTGCGCGTGGAAGAAATCGACTTTAAGGAGTACGTCAAGAACGTGCTGCCCAATGAGTGGGTGTGGTCGTGGCACCCGGAATCGCTGCGGGCGGGCGCGGTGGCCGCCAAGATGTTCGCGTGGTGGCGCTATAACATCCTCGAACAGTACCCACAGTACCGCCCGCAGGGGGTGCATGTGGTCAACAACGTGTGCGACCAAGTGTACATCCCCGGCTCGGCGCGGGACACAACCAACGCTGCCGTGGATGCGACGTGGCCGACTCGCATGACCGACAGCGAGCGAGTGGTCGAAATTCACTACCTCGCGTGGGATTGGCAGTGCGCGGACGCACTGGCGCGCAACGGCGGCGGTTGGTTCCGCTGTATGGGGCAGAACGAGAGCAATCAACTGGCGAATGCGGGCTGGTCGCATACCGACATCCTCCAGCGCTACTATACGCCCGTCCAGTTTACGCAGACCCAAGCCATGCCACAAAAGGTCAACGTCCTGCTCAACCCCAATTTCAACAGCGGGATGCAGAACTGGTTTGTGGTGGGCGATACGGGCGGTTACACGACCGAGGGCGGCGTTTTCCGTTACTACAGGCCAACCGAGTCCATCAACCCGCCGCAGCTCTACCAAGACGCCGATGTGATTGCCAATGCCAACAGCCCCTTCCAGCTCCGGCTGCTGATGGGCAACACCTCGGCAGTCGATAAACAGGTGCGCGTCCGCATCCGCAGCATCGGCAGCGCCGCTGGGTCGGTCGATTGTGTGTTCACGGTTGAGGCGGGGAAGCCGCTGCGTCAATATGTCGTGGTTGGGACGAACCCATCGGCGTGGACCGGCATCCGTGTACTGGTCTCGCTTATCAGCGCGGACGGTGCTGATGGCCTACAGGTCGATAAGGTGCGCTTGCGCCTGCTGCCAAACGCCGACCTGAGTGTACCGTGCCAGACGCCGCGCCCCGGCGCGCCAGTCATCACGTCGCCGCTGTATGACCAAGCCGTGCGTTCGCCGTTCAATGTCACCCTAACTCCCGGCGTAACCAACCATGTGACCGGCTACAGCCCGTCGTGGCAGGTGCAGGTGGACGACCAACCGGACTTTAGCTCGCCGTTTTACGACAACGCCGCCAGCCTCAGTGTCGAGACGACTCTCCCGGTCGCCACCAGCAGCGGGACATGGTACGTGCGCGCTCGCCAATATGACGGGGTAGCGACCTTCAGCCCATGGACTGCGCCGGTGCGCTTCAGCGTCGCCACCCAGCCCGCCAAGCCGGTCTTGGTTGCGCCCGCTGGCGATGTCCCGGCCCAGAACCAATCGTTTGTCTGGATGGCGTCTAACCTTGCCGATGAGTACATCGTAATTATCAAAGACCCGACCGGGACAGTGGTTTACCGTACCAGCAACACACCGGCGGGCTGGGGCTGTACCGCCGAGTCGTGCATCGTCCCTCTGAGCAGCACCGGTTTCACTTTTGCTACCGACACCCAGTACCGCTGGCGGGTGATTGCGCGCAACAGCACCGGGCGCGGCGCGTCGGCCTTCACTGGGTTCCGCCTCGTCGAGTTTGCATTGCGACGCCAGCCCTAGTCCTGACCGAGTAGGCCAAAAAAACGGGGTATACTGGGATGATGATAGAACTCCCATATACCCCGTTTTTTCGTATGAGAAAATTTGCGAAATGGGGTGGGAGGGCGCAGCGCGCTGCGCCCCTACAGCCGAAAACAATCGTTTGACCCGTTGGCGGTTAGGCCGCCAAGACGGGAAATCGATGTAGGGGCGAGGCTTGCCCGCCCGCTGAAACCATACCAGCCAAGCTCATATGAGGATTATTTGCCTGAGGAGGTCAAACGCCCATGCTTGCCCCGACCCTCGATAAGACCCGCCTGAGCCTAGAGGCGTTTTTGGCGTTGCCAGAAACCCAGACGCCGACCGAACTGTTCGATGGGGAGATGATTGTGTCGCCTGCGCCCAGCTACCGCCACCAAAAACTGCTTACACGGCTGTATGACCTGCTCAAGCGGCTGGCTCCCGCCGGGGGCGAGGTTTTGTTCGCCCCGATTGATGTCATCCTCGGCCCCGGCACGGTGGCACAGCCGGACGTGCTGTGGATTGCGCCGGACAGCCCGCGCTGCACCGAGCGCGACGGGCGGCTGTATGGCCCGCCCGATTTGTGTGTTGAGGTGCTGTCGCCGTCTACCGCCCGCCTAGACCGCACCGTGAAATTTACCGCCTATGAATCAGCAGGCGTGCGCGAATATTGGGTGGTCGAGCCGACTACCGAAACGGTTGAGGTCTGGGTGCTGAAAGAAGGTGAGTTCAATCAGCAGGGCGTCTACCGCGCCGACCAAACCTTCGCGTCGCCGGTGCTGGCTGCAGAGTCTGTCCCGGTCGCTGAGGTGTTCGCGCCACCCTCGACCTAGTTCCCTAGGGCTTGCCCCAATAAACGCGGGTGGTGTAATTCATCCAGACGAGGCCGTCTGTTTGGTGCGCCTCGAATACCGCTCGCAGCCCCTCGACGAACGCGAGGTGGTTGGGGTGGTCG
>JALONW010000081.1 GCA_025454725.1 Anaerolineae bacterium | reverse complement strand
CCGACCGCAAACGACGGCATCTCGAAAACGCCCATCGGCCCGTTCCAGACCACAGTTTTGGCGTCAGCCAACTTGGCCGCAAACAGTTCGCGTGTTTTAGGGCCGATGTCATAAATCGCCCAGCCGTCCGGCACACCCGCTTCGATGTCCACCACCTGCTGGTTGGCGTCATCAGCGAACTTGTCGCCAATCACTGCATCCACCGGCAGCACCAATTTACCACCGCTGCGCCCCAAGAGGGTTTTGGCGGTTTCCAGCGCGTCGGCCTCGACCAGCGACTTACCCAACGCCCGCCCCTGCGCAAGGAAGAAGGTATTTGCCATGCCGCCGCCGATGATTAGCGCATCGCATTTGTCCAACAGCGCGTCAATGACCTCGATTTTATCGCTGACCTTCGCGCCGCCCATAATCGCCACAAACGGGCGCTTAGGTTCTTCGATGGCATTGGCGAGGTAGTCAATTTCCTTCTCCATCAGCAAACCGCTGACGGCAGGCAGAATCAAGCTGATACCGACATTGCTGGCGTGGGCGCGGTGCGCCGTGCCGAACGCATCGTTGACGAAAATATCGCCGAACTCGGCCATCTGGGCGGCCAATTCCGGGTCGTTTTTCTCCTCACCGGAATAGAAACGGGTGTTTTCCAGCAGCAGCACGCCGCCTTCCGGCAGCGACGCCAGCGCTGTCTCGACCTTTTCGCCCACGCAGTCCTCAGCGAACGCCACCGGCACACCGAGATGTTCAGCCAACACCGGCGCGACCGGCGCAAGCGTATATTTCGGGTCGGGGCCGCCTTTGGGGCGACCGAGGTGGCTCAACAGCAGCACCGCCGCCGGTTTCTGGTCGAGGATATATTTTAGGGTCGGGACAGCGGCGCGCACGCGCGTATCATCGCTGACCGCACCACCTTCTAACGGGACGTTAAAGTCAACGCGCACGAGGACGCGCTTTCCTTCAAACTCTGCATCACGCACAGTCATTTTGTTCATTGAACAGTCTCCTACACGCGCCCACAACAGGCGACACTGGGATTAAAAAAAGTGATGAGCCACGAGACCGAACACGTTACCCTGCTCTTTCTCATCACTCATCACTTTCAACTTCAACACATCACTCAGAGCTTAAAGCTTGTCGCCCATGAACTTGGCGAGTTCGGCACAACGCACCGAATAACCCCACTCGTTGTCGTACCAAGTGATGACCTTGACAAGGTTGCCACTGGCATCCGACGCCAGTGCGTCAATAATTGAGCTGCGCGGGTCGCCCTTGAAGTCCATGCTAACCAGCGGCTCATGCGTCACGCCGAGGATGCCCTTCATCGGGCCAGCGGCAGCCGCTTCCAGCGCCGCAATCATCTCGTCCTTGGTGGTCGGCTTCTCAACCGTCGCCACAAAGTCCACCAACGAGACGGTCGGGGTCGGGACGCGCACCGCGATACCGTCAAACTTGCCCTTCAGCTCCGGCACCACCAGCGAGACGGCCTTGGCCGCGCCGGTGCTGGTCGGGATGATGTTGAGAGCAGCGGCGCGAGCGCGGCGCAGGTCCTTGTGGGGCAGGTCGAGGATTTGCTGGTCGTTGGTGTAGCTGTGGATGGTCGTCATGAAAGCCTTGGTGATGCCAAAGCTGTCGTTGATGACCTTCGCCGCCGGGGCCAAGCAGTTGGTCGTGCAGCTCGCATTGCTGACGATGTGATGGTTGGCTGGGTCATATTTTTCTTGGTTCACGCCCAAGCACAGCGTAATGTCCTCATCCTTGGCCGGGGCGCTGATGATGACCTTCTTAGCACCGCCCTGAAGGTGCTTCGCAGCACTAACACGGTCGGTGAAGATACCCGTCGATTCAATCACGATGTCTACGCCGAGGTCACCCCACGGCAGGGCGGCTGGGTCACGCTCCTTGAGCGCCTTGATGGTATCGCCATCAACCACCAAGTTCCCATCCACAACCTCAACCGTGCCGTTGTAGCGGCCATAGTTCGAGTCGTAGCGGAACAGGTGCGCCATTGTGTTCAGGTCGCCCAAGTCATTGAAGGCCACCACATCAATCTCGGTGGGGTAATACTGGCGCAGTGCTTTCAACACCTGACGCCCAATGCGGCCAAAACCGTTAATGCCTACGCGAATTGCCATTGTCGGAATGCTCCTTGTACGTGTAGCTCGACATAACCCCACGGCGTTCGAGGCCGTGTTATCGGCACGGAACCGCTTAAACGAGACCGCCGCCAATCCTGTGAACAACCATAATGTCTTTTATCGCTCTTGCCAATTTTTCACCGTCATGCCGCCACGGGCGCGCGGAGTCAGTCAGGTCGGTCATCCGCACCTCGTACCGCTGGAAGATTTCATGGTGCGGCGGCGGCGGCTCGACATAACGGGTGTTGGGGCCTGCGTTCTCCTCTGGGTAATGGTTGTTCACCAAAACCGCTTGGAACACCCCGCGCCCGATGTGTCGTTCCAGCGCCATCACATGGTCAGCCGCTGAATAGCCCTCCGTCTCACCCGGCTGGGTCGCCACATTGCAGATATACACCTTGTAGGCGTTGGTCGCCCGCAGCGCGTCCCCCACTCCACCCACCATCAGCGACGGGAGGATGCTGGTATACAAGCTGCCGGGACCAATCACCACCAACTGTGCCTCCAAAATCGCCTTGACGCTCTCTGGGTGCGCCGGGGCATCCGCAGGCTCCAAACGAACTTGCTCTATCGTACCCCCGACCTCGGGGATTTTCGACTCCCCTTCGACACGTAAAACCCTGCCATTTGGCACTTTGATGTCCGCCACCAAGCTGACATCGCTCAATGTCGCAGGCAGCACCCGCCCGCGCACGTTCAGCACGCGCTCGACCTCACCCAGCGCTTCAGTCAGGCCGCCCGCTACTCCCGACAGCGCAGAGATGAACAGGTTGCCGAACGCATGGCCGGACAGCTCACCCGATTCAAACCGGTACTGCATGAGTTTGGTCATCAGGCTTTCGTCATCCGCCAGCGCCGCGATGTTGTTCCGCAGGTCGCCCGGCGGCAGCACCCCCATGTCACGCCGCAGTCGACCAGAACTCCCGCCGTCGTCAGCCACCGTCACCACAGCGGTGATGTTGGAGGTCTCGCCTTTCAGCGCCCGCAGCGCCGACGGCAGACCCGTCCCCCCACCGATGGCGACCACCCTCGCGCCGCGCATCAACCGCGACTCGCGTACGAGTTGGTTCAATCCCCGACTGCGCCCGCCCATCCCAGTAACAGTGGTCATCGTTCGATTGATACCGTAGACGCCCAGCACTACCCCGGCAAGACCAATCGCAGCAATCCATACGACACGCCCACCATTCATGATATCGCTGCGCGCCAGCGCATACCCCATGACGAGGCCGCCCAATACCAAACAAGCCAGCCACGGACGGAAATCCGTGCGGCTGAATACCCATGTGAAAAATCGTTTTGAGCGCTCCATAAAGAGGATTATAACGCCCCACTGCGCCGCGCAACACGCCCACCTGCCCAGCGAGCCCCGGCAAAAAGTACAAGAGCACCCAACACCGTCAGCCCGCCGACCGTCAGCGCCGCGTCAAACCAGAACTGTTCCGGGTACAGCCGGATGAGCGTATCGCTGTACAGAAAAATCCAAGTCCCTTCGCTGAAAAAGAGCTGGTGGAACAACGTAAAGAAGAAATCCCACGCCACCACCGCCGACAGCACCACCGCCACAATCGCGCCCAAGGTCAGCAACGCGCCGTAGCGCAGACCCACAAACAGCAGCGTCGGCGTCCGCCACAGCGCCGCCACAGCGCCCACAAAGACGACCACCGTCACCGCTAACATCGTGAACGCGGCACGGGTGACATTCTTCACGTCTAACATGTGGCCCAGTTCACGCTCAGTGTAGCCGGCCCCGGTGTCGCCAAAATCGAGGTCGCGCAGCAGGGAAATGTCAGCATCAGACAGCATATACTCAATCGCTATGGGCCCATATTTCAGACGGTCTTCGGTGGTGAACCCATACACATCCGCCGGAAAACCAGCGCGCGTATACTCAAACTGCAAAAACCACGGCATCATCACCAGCCGAACGCTGCCCAGCACCAAAACCACCGGCACGCACACCATCACCAACCAGACCAACCAACCGCGCCCCATCATCGCAGTGACTCCAGTTCGCCCGCCAAAAGGAAGTTCAGCACCAGTGAATCAACCATCGTTTCCAGCGGCGCGTGGTCATCGGTGAACAGCACATCGGATGTCCCCAGCGGGACGAGTGAGCTAACCGTGCTGCTCATCACGTCGGACAACAGCGGGTACGCCCCAGAATCCAACCCGTTGAGGTTTTCAGCCAGCATTACCGGCGTGGTTGGCTGGACGGTGGCGTACAAAATTGTGTTGAACGAGCGCGGCACGTCAATGGCGTGGACGGTGGCGAAATTCTGCTGCAAGACATGAGTCAGCGCGTTGACCAAACGCCGGTCGGTCGGCGTGCGGCCAACATTAATCGCCAAGACGCCTTCGTCGGTCAGTTTTGCGCGCACTTCGCCGAAAAACTCGACCGTCGTCATGTGCCATGGGATATACGGCGGCTTGTAGGCGTCCACTGCGATGACATCAAACAGACCCTGCTGCTGGTTCAGTCCCAACCGACCGTCCTCAGCAATCGCCTGCAAAGTCGGCAGTTCATCCAGCCCAAACCAGTCGTAACCCATCTCGATGATACCGGGGTCAATCTCGATGCCAACCATACGGATGTCGCCGAAAACGTGCTGATATTGGCGCGGGATTGTACCTGCTGCCAGCCCAATCACCATCAGTGAATCGACCTCAGAGGGTGTCATGCCAGCATTGAAGAATGGCGCGCTCAAGAAGTAGTCCCACGTCCCAGCGTAGCCGTAAATGGTCGGGTGATAGATGCTGTGAACGCCCTGCCCCTCGTTCAGGCTTAACAGCCGGTAGCCCTGCGCGTCCTCCTGCACTTGGATGTAGTTGTAGGCCGTCTCGCGTTCTTCCAGCACCACCGACCCCTCAGCAGCGGCGCGCAGCGGCGTGCGTGGGAACGCCATCAACAGAATCACGACCACCACCGGCATCCACAACCACATCAACGCCCGCAAACCGACCTGAGAAATCAGCCCGACCAGCGCCACGGCATACAGAATTCCGGCAAACAGCACAAACGTCGCTGTTGTCCCCAGTTCCGGCAAAATAAACAGCGTTGGCAGGAATGTTCCCAACAAACTACCCATCGTGCTGATAGCGTAGATTGCGCCGCTGACTCGCCCGGCGTCTTCGACACGCTGCACGCCCAGCTTAATCGCAAACGGAGAAACCGTCCCCAGCAGCGTAATCGGAACGGCAAACAGCGCAATCGTCGCCACGAACGACCCCAGCGCCACACCCGCCTCGGCCTGCACCACCGCCGCCGCCGCCGCGCTCAAAATTGGGCGCGCCATCAGTGGAATAAGCGCGCTCAAAAACGAGGCCCACAGCAAAATACGATACAGCGTGTGGGCATACGGCGAACGGTCGGCCCATCGTCCACCGACGAAGTAGCCAACTGTCAGGTACAGCAGAATCAAGCCGATGACGTTGGCCCAAATTAGGTTACTCGTCCCGAACACCGCGCCCAGCAGCCGTGAGGCCGAAAGCTCAATCGCCAGCGTAGACATCCCGCCAGTGAACACCGTCAGATACAAAAAAGCTCGGTTCACAAACCGCTCCGTTACCACCTACCCGTCACAATCGCCGTTATTATACCCCCACGGTCAACCCAACGAGAGGACAAACCCCATGACGTTCACAATCCGTCCCGCCACCGCTGCCGATGCGGACTCAATTGCCGCCATCAACAACCAGATTTGGCCCGACTTGCCGACCGACTCCACCCGCGTGGCCGATGCATTAACCACCCGTGACCACGGCTGTATGGTCGCCGCCGACGGCCAAACTGTCGTCGGATTCCTCGACAGCTTCGCCACACCCAACGCCACCGTGCGCGGTGGTCGCTTCCGCTGGGAACTCGACTTGATGGCCGTCGCGCTAGAAGCACGCGGCCACGGTCTCGCCGCCCAGATGATTGCGGCCTCGAACCAATTGGGCTGGCGGCTGTCCTGTGCCTATGGTCATGCCGTCGTCCGGGTTGGGAACATTGGCGCTGAACGCGCCTTTGCCGCCAACGGGTACACGCCCAGCGCACCCCATCTGCTGATGGTCGCAGACCCTACCTCCGGCCAGCCCATCATAAGCCCCCCGCTGGGTTGGCTGACGGTCAAAACGCTGACCTATATCGGCTTATGGATAGAACCACCCTACGAAAACCCGGAGGCCGCACGCATCACCGCGCATGCCAACGGTTCCGAAAGCGTAGGGTTGCTCATCCCAGAGACAGAAAATCTTAGGATTGAAGAATTATCACAAATCGGCTTTCAGCCTGTAAACGCTTACTGTCGCTGGACGCGCAAACTGGGATGAGAAAACCCTCACTATGTGATGGATTTCACTTGCTAAAATTTCACAATTTGTGCAACAATCACAGTACATATCACGCATAAGCCAATATTTAACCGAAAATACTGTGCAAATCGCACAGTTTTTAGTTGATTTTGGCTTGTGCATAAAATCCAAGGAGGTACACATGACCGATTTCGCACCAGCACTGCCTAACATCCCAGCCGCCCAGCTCTACCACAACCTCAACGCCAACCAACTGTATGAAGAAGCCCTGCGCCGGGGCGAAGGTCGAATCGTCGAAGGCGGCCCGCTGGCCGTTTTCACCGGCAAACACACTGGGCGCTCGGCCAACGACAAATACATCGTCAATCAGCCCGGGACACAAGACCTCATCGCGTGGGGTAAGGTCAATAAACCGATGGAGCCAGCCGTATTCGACCGCCTCCGCGACCGAATGTACACGGCCATGGCTGGGCAGTCGCTTTATGTCCAAGACCTCTACGCAGGCGCAGCGCCTCAATACCGACTGCGCGTGCGTGTCATCACGCAGTACGCATGGCACAGCCTGTTCGTCCGCAACCTGTTTATCGTGCCGCCCGCTGAAGACCTAGCCGACTTCACGCCAGATTACACCGTCATTGACCTGCCCAGTTTCACTGCTGACCCGGCGCAGGACGGCACCAACAGCGAAGTGTTTATCGCCCTCAACCTCGCCCAACAGCTCGTTCTGATTGGTGGGACGCAGTACGCGGGTGAGATGAAAAAGTCGATTTTTACCGTTTTGAACACCCTTCTTCCCCAGCAGGGCGTGCTGCCCATGCACTGCTCGGCCAACATCGGCCCCAACGGTGATACCACCGTCTTTTTCGGTCTGTCAGGCACGGGCAAGACCACTCTCTCCGCCGATGCGTCGCGCACCCTCGTCGGTGACGATGAACACGGCTGGGACGACACAGGTATCTTCAACTTCGAGGGGGGCTGCTACGCCAAGGTGATTAATCTCTCCCCCACCGCCGAGCCGGAAATCTACCGCACCACCAAAACCTTCGGCACGGTGCTGGAAAACGTGGCCTATAACGACGCCACCGGCGCAATTGACCTCAACAGCGCCCGCTACACCGAGAACACCCGCGCAGCCTACTCGATTGACCAAATCGCCAACGCCGCCTGCGATGGTCTCGGCGGCCACCCGCAGAATATCATCATGCTAACCGCCGACGCTTTCGGCGTGCTGCCCCCCATCAGCCGGTTGACTGCTGAACAGGCCATGTACCACTTCCTGTCCGGTTACACGGCGAAGGTCGCTGGTACGGAAAAAGGCGTCACCGAGCCAACCGCTACGTTTAGCACCTGCTTCGGCGCGCCGTTCATGTCGCTGCGCCCGTCTGTCTACGCCGATTTGCTGGGGAAAAAGATTGCCCAGCACAACGTCCGCGTCTGGCTGGTCAACACCGGTTGGGTCGGCGGTGGTTACGGCGTCGGCAGCCGCATCCAGATTGCCTATACCCGTGCGATGGTGCGCGCCGCGCTAGACGGTGACCTCGACGACGTGGAGTACCAAACTCACCCGGTATTCGGCCTTCAA
This sequence comes from Anaerolineae bacterium, assembly GCA_025454725.1. Classification (GTDB taxonomy): domain Bacteria; phylum Chloroflexota; class Anaerolineae; order Aggregatilineales; family Phototrophicaceae; genus Flexicrinis. The sequence continues at coordinate 3,926 of JALONW010000081.1, read as the reverse complement.
ATGCCTCTGCACTGCCTCGATGTTCCCGATGAGGTGCTAGACCCGCGCCGCATGTGGGCCGACCGCAGCGCCTACGATGCCGCCGCGCTGCGCCTTGCGGGGATGTTCACCGAGAACTTCCGCAAGTACGAGGGTGACGTAAGCGAAGCGGTCATCAAGGCTGGGATGCTGCACCTGCTCGCCCAGCCCTAACGACGAGAGGCGGGTGGGGAGCGCTCCGCCCGCCAGCAGCGGAACCAGACGGTCGGGCTTGTTTTATGCCCGCCAACCGCGCTATACTATGATTCATTCCGTGGGGGAGTGGCGGAATTGGCAGACGCGCATGACTTAGGATCATGTCTCTAACGAGGTGAGGGTTCGAGTCCCTCCTTCCCCACCTGCCAACAAGGCGCGCCCAAGACCCCGGTCCGGGCGCGCCTTGAGCAATCCGCGACGAACACGCAGCGCCAGCCCACCACAGCGGCCCTGCGGTTCGTCGTTTCTGTCGTTTCTGATGAAAGATTTACACCCGACAACTTAGCCGAGTGCTATAATCGGGACACACACGAGGGTAAATGCCTTGAACATCCGCACCGAACGCCTTGAAAACCACAGCCTCCGTATGGTCGTCGAAGTTGAACCGACGGCTTTTGAAGAGGCCAAGCGCAGCGCGCTCCGCACCATCTCCGGCAAGCTCAACATCCCCGGTTTCCGCAAGGGGAAGGCTCCGGCGGCGGTCGTGACCCGCTACGTGGGCGAGGCCTATATCCTCGAAGAAGCCATCGAAAGCCTCGGCCAGAAACTCTACCGCGAGGCGCTCGAACAGTCGCAGGTCGAACCGGCTGCCCCCGGCTCGATGGACGACTTCACGCTCGAACCGCAGCCGACCTTCACCTACACCGTGCCGCTTGCGCCGGAAGTGGTGTTGGGCGACTATCGTTCGGTGCGCGTGGACTTCAAAGAGGCCGAGGTGACTGACGAGGATGTCGAGTCGGAGCTGCGCGGCTTACAGCGTGAGCTTTCGGTGGCAACCCCGCGTGAGGACGGCGCGCAAATCGGTGACCGCATCACCGCCGACATCCACAGTTTCTTTGTGGAAGCCGAGGCGGAGAGCGACACCGAGACCGATGTCCATGACCGCACGGAAGAGGCGTACTTCCACCGCCACGGCGCAGTCGTGAGCCTGCTGGAAGGCGATGATGAACCCCTCGCCCCCGGCTTCAGCCAGAACGTGGTCGGTATGAAGGCTGGCGAAAGCCGCACCTTCCGCCTCACCATCTCGGCTGACCACGACAAGGCCAACCCCGACCTCGTTGGGCGCACCATTGAGTTTGTGGTCGGCGTCACACAGGTCGAACAGCTTGAGCTTCCAGAGATGGACAGCGAGTTCGCCAAGGATGTCAGCGCCCGTTACGGCTGGGAAAAGGAAGTCGAGGCGACCGAAACCGCCGAGACCGAGGAGGCTGCACCTGAGGCCGCCGAAGATACCCCAGCAGTCGAAGCCGTGTCGGATGAAGTAGCTGAAACCGAGCTGGCCGACGACAGCGACGAGGACGAGGCAGAAGAAAACTTCATCGACTCGCTGGACGAGGTGCGCGTGCGCCTGAAGGTGGCATTGATCGAGCGCGAGGAAAAGGCCGTGCGCGAGCGGTACGCCAACAGCGTGCTGGAGAAGATCATCGAGAATGCTGAAGTCAAGTTCAACGATGTCTCGGTCGAATCTGAGATCGACGACATGATCGAAGACCTCAAAGAGCGCCTGCGCCAGAACCGCCTTGACCTCGACACCTACCTCAAGCAGACCGGGCGCACCATCGAAGAAGTCCGCGGTGACTACCGTGAACCGGCGTCGCGCTTCCTGCGCCGTTCGCTGGTCGTCCGCGAATTCGCTACGGCTGAAAAGCTGTTGGTCTCCGAGGCCGACATCAACGAGCGCCTGCTCTCGGTTTTCGGCGGCATCGACCCGCAGATGATCGAGCAAATGGGTCTGCTGCGCGACCAGCGCTTCCTCAACAACATGATCAACAACCTCATGTCGCAGAAAATCGAGGAGCGTGCAGCCGCCATCGGCAAGGGTGAAGCGCCGGAACTCGACGCTGCCCCGGCGGTAGAGGAAACCAAAGCCGTCGTGGAAGAAAAGGCCGCAGACGAGGCAGAGGGCTAATCCCCACCCCCTCGCGTGTGTTGTAAGACCGCATCACCGTCAGAAGAAGATGAGTCAGCGTCATATCAACCACCAACCTTGAAAGGAGTTAGCGCCACTGGCGCGAAATCTCATGGTACACCCTCTCCTCAATACTTTGGCCTATGCGCCCGCCGTCGTCGAACGTGACAACCGTGGCGAGCGCGTCTGGGATATTATCTCGCTGCTCTTCAAGGAGCGCATCGTGTTCTTGGGGTCGGGCATCAACGATCAGGTCGCAAACCTCATCGTCGCCCAGCTGCTCATCCTTGACCGTGAGGACGACCAGAAGCCCATCCAGATGTACATCAACTCGCCGGGCGGCGTCGTCTATGCCGGTCTGGCAATTTATGACACCATGCAAGCCATCCACCCGCCGGTCAGCACCACCGCCATCGGCGTGACGGCCAGCTTTGGTACCGTCCTGCTCACCGCCGGTCAGAAGGGGATGCGCCTCGCGCTGCCCAACACCACCGTCCACATGCACCAACCGCTGGGCGGCGCGCAGGGTCAGGCCACCGATATCGTGATTCAAGCCAACGAGATCGTCCGCCTCAAGACCCGCCTGAACCAGATTTTCGTCAAGCACACCGGCAAGAACATCGAGCAGATCGAGCGCGATACCGACCGCGACATCTACTTCAGCGCCGAGCAGGCCGTCGAGTATGGTCTGATCGACTCTGTCCTCAACTCTGAGCCAAACGGGAAGAAGTAACGTGGCCTCCAAGTCTCACGCACCGCACCGCTGCTCGTTCTGTGGTCGTTCTCAGGACGACGTAGAACGGCTGATTTCTGGGCCAGACGGCATCCACATCTGCAACTTCTGCGTCGAGCTGTGCTATGGACTGCTCAACGAGGAAGAGGCGACCGCCACTGAAGCCGAGATCAGCGAGCTGAACGTGCTTTCTCCGCGTGAGATGATGAACCACCTGAACGACTACGTGATTGGCCAAGATCACGCCAAGCGCGTCTTGAGTGTGGCGGTCTACAACCACTACAAGCGCCTCAAATCCCGCCGCACGCCGGAGGGGGTCGAGATTGAGAAGAGTAATGTCCTGCTCCTCGGCCCCACCGGCAGCGGTAAGACCCTGCTTGCGCGCACGCTGGCGAAAGTACTGGATGTGCCGTTCTGCATCGCAGACGCCACCGCCCTGACCGAAGCCGGTTACGTCGGTGAAGATGTCGAGAACATCCTCCTGCGACTGATTCAGGCCGCCGATGGCGACATCAACCGCGCCCAACGCGGCATCATCTACATCGACGAGATCGACAAGATCGCCCGCAAATCGAACGATAACCCGTCCATCACTCGTGACGTGTCGGGCGAAGGCGTACAGCAGGCGCTCCTGAAAATCATCGAGGGAACGCTGGCGAACGTCCCGCCGCAGGGCGGGCGCAAGCACCCTCACCAAGAATTCCTCCAGATCGACACCAGCAACATCTTGTTCATCTGCGGCGGAATGTTCGAAGGCATCGAAGAAATCATCGCCAAGCGCCTTGGCGCACGCGGCACGCTCGGTTTTGGCTCTGGCATCCGCAACGAAGCAGACCGCCAGAACATCTTGCGCGCTGTCTCGCCAGAAGATCTGATGCACTGCGGCCTCATCCCGGAGCTGGTCGGGCGCATCCCGGTTGCAGTGGCTTTGTCACAGCTAGACCGCGCTGCCCTCATCCGCATCTTGACCGAGCCGAAGAACGCCCTGACCAAGCAGTACGAACACCTACTAGGAATGGACGACGTCGGACGGACGGCACTGGAAAGATG
>JALONW010000446.1 GCA_025454725.1 Anaerolineae bacterium | reverse complement strand
CCAGCCGCGACACCGACAACCCACAGACCGACGCCCGCTCCAAGCTGGGCGAGGTCACCCGCGCTGGCTACGCTGCACTGCTGGCGGCACACATCGCGCAGTGGGCGCAGCACTGGGACTCCAGCGACATCCAAATTGAAGGCGATGAGGAATCGCAGATTTCGATCCGCTTCACGCAGTACCACGTCTTGATTGCCGCGTCGCATCATGACGACGATGTGAGCATCGGCGCGAAAACGCTGTCCGGCCTCGGCTATAAAGGACACGTCTTCTGGGACACCGAGCTGTTCATCCTGTCGCCGCTGATCGTCAATCAGCCTGCGATAGCGCGTAACCTGCTGATGTACCGCTACAAGCGGTTGGAAGGCGCGCGCCGCAAGGCGAAGGCCAACGGCTACGAAGGTGCGATGTTCCCGTGGGAAAGCACCGACACCGGCGAGGAGACCACCCCTCAGTGGTCTGACCCTCAGCCGGATGGCACGCGCATCCGCATCTGGACGGGCGACAACGAGCAGCACATCAGCACCGACATCGCCTATGCGATTTTCCAATATTGGCGCTGGACGGGTGACGACGAGTTTCTACTCAACCACGGCGCGGAAATCATCCTCGATACCGCCGTGTTCTGGGGCAGCCGTGCCGAACCGACCGACGATGGCCGCTACGTGCTGACCAATCAGATTGGCCCCGACGAATACCACGAGAACATCGATAACAGCGTGTTCGTCAACCGGATGGCCGTCTGGCACCTGACCGAGGCGCTCAACCTACTGGATTGGCTGAAATCCAACGCGCCAGACCATTCCCAGCGGCTGACAAATGTCCTCGGCCTGACGCCGGAGCGCCTCGACCACTGGCGGGACATCATCCGGGGGATGGTCATCCCGTTCGACCCCGTGCAGCGTATCCACGTCCAGTTTGACGGCTTCTTCGACCTCGAATATATCCCCGTGCCGCGCTATGAGCCGCGAGTCGGCGGCGTCTGGCCGATGCTCGGTCATCACCGGGCGCTGCAATCACAGGTCATCAAGCAGGCCGACGTGGTCATGCTGATGGCGCTGCTGGGCGACCAGACCGGTGAGCCAGAGGTGATGCTCAACAACTGGAACACCTACTACCCGCGCTGCGACCACGGTTCCTCGCTCAGCCCGGCCATCCACGCATGGGTGGCGGCGCGCTTGGGTCAGGACGCCGACGCCTATCACATGTTCCACCACGCCGCGATGATTGACCTGCAAGACAACAAGGGCAACGTCCGCGACGGCATCCACGGCGCGGCCTGCGGCGGCCTGTGGCAGGCGGTGGTCTTCGGGTTCTGCGGCCTGCACTTCGGCGCGGACGGTGAGCCACAGCTTGCACCGCGCCTCCCCGCTCACTGGCGGCGGGTTTCCTTCACTGCGTACTATCGGGGTCAGCGGCGGCGTTTCGTCGTTGAGAATCCCGTCTTAGTCGCTCCGTAACAGCGCTGCGGAGGTGGTGGGGACGGATTGACCGTCCCTCACCGCAAAACAAGCGCCGACTTTTGGACCGTCCAAACACATTTTATGGAGGAATTTGCACCATGTTTAAGCGTTTCGCGTTTTTACTGCTCGTGCTGGCACTCGCCCTGCCAGTGATGGCTCAAGACGATGGGATTACCATCACCGTGGCGGGTTGGTCGTCCAACCCCGCTGAAGACGCCGCCCTGACTGAGCGCCTCGCCGAGTTCATGGAGGCCAACCCCGACATCACCGTCAACTTTGTGCCGTCCACCGACCACAATGTGACCATGCAGACCGCGTTTGCCAGCGGCACGTACCCAGAAGTCTTCTACATCGACAGCTCGCGCCTGCCCGACTGGGCGACCGCTGGTGTCGTTTCCATCGGTGATGACCAAATCGCCGATCCCGAAGGCTTCTATGCGCCGCTGCTGGACGTGTTCACCTTTGAGGGCGACCTGTACTGCCCGCCGAAGGACTTCTCGACCATGGCCTTGCAGTACAACAAGGACCTGTTCGACGCCGCTGGTCTCGAATACCCGACCGCTGAATGGACGTGGGACGACCTGTACGCCGCCGCTGAAGCCCTGACCGACGCAGAAGACGGTGTCATCGGCCTCGTGACCCCGCCCAACCTTGAGCGCTGGCTACCCTTCCTGTACCAGAACGGCGGCGCAATCTTCAATGAGGACGGCGAATACGTGATGGACGACGAGCTGGCGATTGAAGCCCTCGATTTCTACATCAGCTTTGCCAGCAATGGCGTCGGCGGCACGCCGTCGGCAGTGGACAGCGGCTGGGGTGGTGAGGCCTTCGGTCGTGGCCGCGCCGCTATGGCGATGGAAGGCAACTGGGTCATCCAGTTCCTGCTCGACAACTACCCCGAACTGAACTGGGGCGTGGCTGAACTGCCGATGGGTGAGGCCGGTCAGGCCACCATGGCCTTCACCGTGTGCTACGGTGTGGCCGCCAACGTCGAAGGTGACGTGGCCGAGGCCGCTTGGCAGGTCGTCAACTTCTTGACCGACGACGACGGCGCGGCGACGGTTGCGTCGGCCAGCTTTGGCCCGATGCCCACCCGCCCCAGCGCGGCTGAGGCTTACCTCGCCAACTGGGAAGCGCGCACCGAGGGTAGCGGCGTAGACTTCAATGACTTCAGCGCCTACATCGCGGGCGGCGACTACAGCTACCCGTGGGTGCTGCCGGTCGGCTTCCAGCCGTTCGTGGACGCCTTCAATGCGGGTCTCCAGCGCGGCTTCGACGGCCAAGCCACCGCCGAGGACATCCTGTTCGAGGCTGCGGCGGTTGCTGAGGAGCTGATGGAGGAGTAACCTCACCCCTCACCCCCTAGCCCCCTCTCCCTCGCAAGCGGGGAGAGGGGGAATCTGGCAAGACATTGAGGGAAATGTGGGAAGCATCCAATAGATCAAGGATGCCATTCCGGCCAAAAAGATGATACCCACAAACCCCCTTCTCCCCGCTTGCGAGGGAGAAGGGGGCAGGGGGATGAGGGGTTGCCCATACCCCGAACCATCCAAAAAGGCCGCAGCACGCTGCGCCCCTACAGCCCCTATGGGCAACCTGAAAAATAATATTTACCCCTTGTTACCTTGTTGAGCGAAAGGCTACCCCTTATGGCCGTCGTCGCCAAGCGACCCCCAGAGTTCAAAACCCAGACGGAGCGCAAGCGCAGCGAGGTGCTGGCCGCGTACCTGTTCATGGCCCCGGCCATGCTGGTGTTCCTCGTGTTCTTGATTATCCCCATCTTC
>JALONW010000445.1 GCA_025454725.1 Anaerolineae bacterium | reverse complement strand
GGGGGCGATAGCGGTCTTGTGGTTGAACAATACTGCGCTGTCTGCCAGCATTGGGCCGCTTGAACCGGTGTCGGGTTGGGCTGCATGGGTGGTTGGCAGCACAACGGGCGATTGGGGGGTAGGTCTGCTGAATGTCCCGCAAGTTGAGGCGTTCTGGCGCGCTATCCCTTACAGCATCTTCGTGGGCGTGACGCTGGTGGGGGTGGCGCTGTTCCATCTGCTGCTGACCGAACTGCTCTTGGCATGGGCGGCGCGACGCGCCCAGCGCATCGACGCCTAAAGGTTGTCACTCCCGATTCGCTGCCCGGCGTGCGAGAATGGCGGGGTTTTGGGCTTCGCAGCAGGCTTTAGGGGGACTTTTTTTAGATGACAGCCAGTAAACCAATCCGCATTTATGGCATCCCGATGGATTTAGGCCAGCTCCGCCGGGGCGTCGACATGGGGCCAAGCGCCATCCGCTACGCTGGCCTGTATGATAAACTGCGTCGCTTGGGTTATACCCCCATCGACGCGGGCAACATCGTTGTCCCGCAGGTTGAGCAGGTCGGAATGGCTTTTGACCCGGCTATCAACGCCCGCTACCTGCCGCAGGTCACGCAGGTCTGCTGCGACACCTATGACCTGATTCGTTCGACGCTGAACGAGGGTGATTACGCCATTTTCCTCGGCGGCGACCACAGCATGAGCATTGGGACGGTCAGCGCGGTCAGCCAGATGGGGAAGGTTGGCGTGCTGTGGGTGGACGCCCATGCCGACATGAATACCCCGCGCACCTCACCCTCCGGTAACATCCACGGGATGAGCGTGGCGGCACTGTTGGGTGATGGCCCCGACCCGCTGATTTCCATCGGAGGGCCAGCGCCCAAGCTCCAGCCGCGTGATGTGGCGATGGTCGGGCTGAGGAACCTTGACCATGAGGAAAAACAGCGGGTTTCACAGGTTGGGGTGCTGCCATTTACCATGCGCGACATTGACGAGCAGGGCATGTCCAGCGTCGCCCGCCAAATTCTTGACTGGTTCTCGGACTACGATTACCTGCACATCAGCCTTGACCTCGATGGCTGCGACCCGTCGTTTGCGCCGGGGGTAGGGACCCCGGTCAACGGCGGCCTGACCTACCGCGAGGCGCATTTGTTGATGGAAATTCTGCATGACAGCGGCAAGGTCCGCACGCTGGATGTAGTGGAGGTTAATCCGGTCCTCGATGAGCGCAACCGGACGGCGGATGTTGCGGTAGACTTAGTTGCCAGTCTGTTTGGTCAACAGATTATCTGAAGCAGTGATATGTACATACAAGGAGGGGGTGTTCTGATGGGCATGAGTGCGCCGGGCGGTGGCCCGCTGACTGATGAGGAACTGTACGCCTATATCGAGACGATGATGCTGCTGGCAATTGCCGACGGCACGGTGAAGGATGTTGAGCTGCACGTCATCCAGATGGCGGTGGTTTCGTATCTAGAGAATCACCCTGCGCTGGGCAGCATGACGCGGCAGGAGTTGGTCGACCTGTGCTACAACGCCGCACAGCGCATCTATGACGAGGGAGCGCAGCGGCGTTTGAACGAGGCCGCCCGCATCCTTGACACATCGGAAAAACGCATGTACGCGCTGGGGATGGGGGTGGCCGTCTCGACCTCGGATGGCGTCGTCCACAAGACCGAGCGCGACGCCCTGCGGATGATTCAGGTCGCGTTCGGCCTCGACGAGGAACAGGTCAAACAGGCCATTGACGCCTTCCGCTAGGGGTTAGGGCTGGCTCAGGGGCAGGGCTACCGTAAAGCTGCTGCCCACGCCCGGCTGGCTTGCCACCATGACGTTTCCGCCCTGCCGCTCGACCACGCGGGCGACAATGGACAGACCCAAGCCGAAGCCGGGCGTTGTGTGGGCGGTGTCCAGTCGATAGAAACGTTTGAAGATAGTGTCTAGCTCGTCGGACGGGATGCCGACCCCGTTATCGCTGACCTCAATGTAGGCGTAGGCCTCATCGGTGCTTACGGTAACGGCAACGCGTCCGCCGTTTGGCGTGTAGCGGGCGGAATTGTCAATCAGCTCGTGTAGCGCCGTAATCAGGAACTCCTGCTCGATATTGAGCAGCAGTCGCCCAGAGACTAGGTTAACCGAGAGCAGATGCTGTCTGTCATTCAACTGAGGGGTCGCGCGCTCGATTGCCGCTGCTACCACCTCGTTGAGGTCTACCCGACGCTGCTTGACCGATTCCGCGCCGTCCAGCGTGGTCTGAATCACCAGCATATCGACCAAACGGTCGATGCTGGCAATCTGCTGTTCAATGGCCTTGGTCTTGGCGGCACGCACCGCCGGATTATCGCTGCGGTTGAGCAGGTAGAGGCTGGTTTGGATGATGGACAGCGGCGTGCGGAACTCGTGCGAGGCGTCGCGGATGAAGTCCGTGAGGAGTTCTGACCGCTTGCGCTCGATTCCCAGTTGGATGCTGCGCTGTTCGGCCTGTTTGCGCCGAGTAATGTCGGTAAACGAGACTACCACTGCCGACGGTTTCTCGCCGCCGTCTTGGAACATCGGTTGTGAGTTGATGGACAGCCACGTCAGTTCGCCCGACGGCTTATGCACGCCCATCACCACATCATTCATCGGTGCGCCTGTGCGGAGTGTCACCATCGACGGGTGTTTTTCGCCGGGAAAGGGTGTTCCATCCTCATATACCGTGTACCACGATTCGTCTACAGAAGACCGCCCGACGAGCTGGTCATACGAGAGCCCCAACATGCGTTCGGCAGCGGCGTTGCAGGTGATAATCTGTCCGCTGGCGTCGTGCAGCACAACGCCTTCCGCCAGCGCCGAGACCAATGTCCGGTAACGGACTTCACTGTCGCGTAGCGCTTGTTCCGCAGCCTCACGTTCGATAAGTTGGCGCATGAGGTCGGCTTGAAGTGCGCTGTTTTCCAGTACCAGCCCGGCAAGCTGGGCAAAGGTCATCCCCTTGTGGAGGTCGGCAGGGGAATAGGGATAGTTGGGCGTGAACCGACCGATAGCGAGGATGCCGAGGCAGCGCCCTTCGACCATCACAGGTATATCGGCCACTGCATGTAGGTCAAACAGTTGGTAAATGTTGCGGCGTTTAGGATAGGTCGCGTAGTCGTCGATGACCACAGGTTGGCCGCTGTCGTAAGCCTGCCAAGCCAACCGCGCCGGGTCATACGCGACGGTTCTGCCCAGCATGTTGTGTTGGTTATCGGTGACTGCGCTGACCACCAATGTATCACCGACGGGTA
>JALONW010000444.1 GCA_025454725.1 Anaerolineae bacterium | reverse complement strand
TGGCGCTGCTCATCGGCGTTGCGGTCGGTGGGCTGGTGGCGCTGGTGGCATGGACTTTGCGGACGCACGGCACACAGGGGCGGCTGTTGTTCCCCTATATCGCCGCATGGAATATCTTGTGGGTGGTCGGCCTAAACGCGCTGCGCGTCCCGCTGCGCCCGCTGATGGTCGGTCTGGCGGCCTGCGCAGTGGTCTTCCCGCTGGCGCTCATCGCCCCGGCCTATGCCGTGCCTGCCCCGCTGGACACCCTGCCCAACACGGCAGTTCCCACGTCCATCCGATGGGGGAGCACGGTTGAGTTGGTCGGCTATGAAGTGGCCGAGACCACTGCCCGGAAGGGAGATTTCGTCGAGGTCACGCTGTATTGGCGTCCGCGCCGCCCAACCGAACGCCCACTGTCGCTGTATGTCCACCTCGTTGGGCCGGGTGGCATCGTCGGCCAGACCGACACCTACCTCGGCGCAGGGATGCGAACGACCACCCAATGGCAGCGTGGAATCATCTACCCCGACACCTATCGCATCCGCATCGACCAGCCTATCCCGCCGGGGACTCATCCCCTGCGATTGGAGGCGGGCTGGTATAGGAGTTGGGAGCAGGCACGCCTTACAGCCTATGGCAGCGATGGAGAGGTGGTCAGCGGCCTCAGCCTGACCATCGGTGAGTTGGTTGGGGAGTAGCGCCATGCGCCCCCTCCTCAACCAACCACTCGACTACCCCTGCGGGTGGAGGAATCCCTGTGCGAGTCGTGTCACACGCGGCATCAGCACGTAGCTGGCAATCCACAGCAGCACAATCAGGTTAAGCAGGGTGTGGATGAACGGCATATCCGGGAACAGGCTGCGGAACAGCGGCAGCGTGGTCAGCGACAAAATATAGGACAGCGGGGTCAGCGCCGCCCAACTCACCATGAGCTGACGCCAGCGCTTGGGTGCGGGGCGTGCAGGCGACCCGGCAGGCGGCGTGAACCAATATTCGAGGCCGGTCAGCTCCTCGTATTTGGGCGGTTCGGCCATGAAGGTCTGGCTGCGTTTGAGCCAGTCCTGCCGCTCATCCGAGTTGTGCCAAGCGTTCAGGCACTCGTCATCGGCGAAGCGGTAAATGTAGGTGTAATCCGGGCAGTTGGGGTCGGTCGGTCGGATGACCTCGACGCCCAGCGCGCCGCGATACGCTTTCAGCGCATCGCTCACGCCGTGCATCCATGCCTCGGCTTGCAGCTCCATCCCTTTTTTAATCTTGCGGTGGACAATCACGGTGACGGGTTCGCTCATGATGATAAAGCCTCCTGTAGGCGCACGAGCAGTCCAGAGAATCGCTGCGTAACCTTGTTGTTGCTCACTGCCATCCGCACCGCCTTGCGTTGGCGGTCGCCGATGAGGACAACCGCTTTCTTGGCGCGGGTGATGGCGGTGTACAGCAGGTTGCGCTGTAGCATCATGTAATGTTGGGTGACGACCGGCATCACCACGATGGGGTATTCTGACCCCTGACTTTTATGCGTGCTGATGCAGTACGCCAGCACGAGGTCATCGAGTTGGTCGCGCTCATAGAACACGATACGCCCTTCATAATTGACCTCGATGGTGTTTTCAACCGGGTCAATGTTGGTGATGCGCCCGATGTCGCCGTTATACACATCCAACTCGTAGTTGTTGCGAGTCTGCATCACCTTATCGCCGGACAAAAAGGTCCGGTCGCCGATTTTCTTGTGTGGGCGGTTGAAGCCAGCGCCGTTCAGCGCCTTTTGAAGTTCAATGTTGAGCCGGTCAACGCCCAGCGGCCCCCGGTACATCGGTGCAAGCACCTGCACGCTGGCGGCGGCATCTGGCCCAAAGCGGTTGGGGATGCGCTCGGTGACAATTTCGACCACCAACTCGGCGGCGCGGCTCATATCGCCTTCTTCGATGCTGAAGAAGAACACATCTTTGGACTGGTTTTGCAGCGCCGGGACTTCGCCTTGGTTGATTTGGTGGGCAATTAGCGTGATGTGGCTGCCCTCGTCCTGCCGGAAAATGGTTTTTAGGCGTGTCACGAACGCGATTCCGCTGTCGATGACGTCGCGCAGGACGTTGCCCGCGCCCACGCTGGGGAGCTGGTCGATGTCACCGACCAACATCAGATGCGACTCCGGTGGGATGGCCTTCAGCAGCGCCGAAAAGAGCTGCACATCCAGCATAGACGACTCATCGACTACCACAATATCGGTCTTGAGCGGGCTGTCCTCGTCCATGCCGAAACCGCCCTCTGGGAGATAGCCCAGCATCCGGTGGATGGTGAAGGCTTCTTCGCCAGTGGCCTCGGCGAGGCGCTTGGCGGCGCGCCCGGTGGGCGAACACAACGCAACCTTATATTTTTTCTCTTTCAGCGCGGCAATCACCATCTTGAGGGTGGTGGTCTTGCCCGTGCCGGGGCCGCCGGTCAGCACTGAGATTTTCTCGGTCAAAGCGGCTTGCACCGCCCCTTTTTGCTGGTCGGTCAGCCCGACGTTATCGCGCTGGGTGAGCTTTTCCAGCAGCTTGGGAAAATCGGTCTTTTCGTGGTCTTTTTGGATTTTGGAGCGCGTCGTCTTCATCAGCTTGAGGCGGCGGGTGATGCTGCGCTCGGCGGCGATGTACGCGGGCAAATAAACCAATTCGGTCTCGACCCCGTTCAGCCGCAGCGAGTCGTTTTCGAGGTCGCCAAAGCGGATTTGCGCGTCGATGGCTTCTTCTATTCTCGGCTGATGAAATTCGCTCAGGCCGAGCAGCTTCTGCGCCGTCTCAATCAGCATAGCGCGGGGGTAGCAAGTATTGCCTTCGCTCGCCAGTTGGTTGAGTGTGTAATTGACGCCCGCCCGCAGCCGTTCCGGCGACTCGACGCCGAAGCCCATGCCCTGCGCCACTTGGTCGGCCTTAACGAAGCCGATACCGAATACGTCGTCAGCCATCGTGTAGGGGTTCTTCTGCACGGTGGCGATGGATTCGCTGCCGTAGTGATCGTGAATGCGCTTGGCCATCTTGGGACTGACGCCGTAATTCTGCAAGAAAATGTAAGTCTGGCGCGTGCCGACGTTTTCTTCCCACGCCTGCGCCAGTTTTTCGGCTAGCTGCGGCTTGAGTCCAGCCACTTCCAGCAGCTTGGTCGGCTGACGGTTGAGGATGTCGAGGGTGTCGCGGCCAAAATGCTTGACGATTTTGTCGGCGGTGGCCTCCCCGATGCCCGCGACGATGCCGCTGGACAAATAGCGCCGGATTCCGTCCAGCGAGTTCGGC
>JALONW010000443.1 GCA_025454725.1 Anaerolineae bacterium | reverse complement strand
CGCGGTGCTGGCTGAGGAGATGGCGGCAAGATGAGGGACATCTCGTAGGCGGGCGGGCAAGCCTCACCCCTACAGCCCTTCCAACAGTTCCGCTGGCCCAGCCCACTCGTACAGATACAGCGGCGTCTCACTGGAAATAATGCGGCGATACCAGCGCGCCACGCGCAAAATGGCCTCATCATCTCCAGTTAAGACCAGCGCGTATCCGTCACGGTGCAGACCGCCCAACACGGTCTCCCCTTCGGTCTCAACCAACCAGCTTAATAAATACGCTTGTGAACCGGGTCGCGCCTCAAAATTGACACCCGGAAAAGCCGCCCGCAGATGGTCAGCCAGCCACACCGGGTCAACATTCAGCGCGGGGCGTGCATCGTAACCGTCTTTCATCTCAAACGGCTTGCCCCATTGCACGAACGTCCGCATTTCTTGGCTAAATGTCCAATATTCTTTGGCTGGGCTAATCAACCACACCCCGGCCCTGCTCAGGCCGTACTGATGCGCGTAGAAATTTTCCAGCGCCTCCAAGGCCTCACGCCCGACATGCCAGCCCCAATATTCAGGAACCGTGTGGTCAAAAGCAACCAGATGGTCAAGCACAGGGATGGCTGCTGTGATGTCGAGACGGCAGCCGTCATCGTCACATCCGCCTATACTGGGGAAACCGAACGCAGCCCAGAAGCGCAAATCAGCCGACGGATGTGAGAGCAAACCGGTCAGCGCCGCCAGCCCGTAGCGTTTGACCACAGCCGGACTAAATAGTTCCAGCGCTTCGGCGCGTACCGCAACAGCGTCCGTCTCATCAAAAATGAGGTCACAGGCAGCCTGTTCAATCAGTTCAGTATGGCTGCCACCCGGATAACGTAGTCCACCCAGCGCTCGCACCGCCCCATTTCGTATATCGCTTGATTCGGCTTTATCGCGGGCGAGACTCATAACCAGCGGAATCGTCCGTTTGAGGTGGAGTGTTCCTGACGCCCGCAGCGCCGCCAACCGAATATCATCGTCTGGTGAGCGCAGCGCCCGGAGCAGCACCCCTATCACCCGCCGCCGGTCTATCTGGCTCGATACACAATATAGAAACCATAACAGGCTACCCCGCAGTTCGCTGGGCGCGGCAGGGTCGTCGATATGGGCAAAAAGCTCGGTATAAGTCGTGATACCCTGCTCCATCAGCATCGCACGGGTGTCCTCGTGCAGGTCAGACAGCGTGATGGCGTCGGTGGTGCTGCGGGCGCGCTTCACGTCATCCCTCTACGTCGTCTAAGTGTGCCGCCTCGACCACATTACCCGGCTCGAACAGCCCAGCGAACTCGTCGATGCTGCTCTGTTTGGTCTCAGCGCCGAAATCAGGACGGAACAACACCGCATAAGCAAATTCGGCGAATTCCTGCACCGCCCACTCATAGCGGTAGTAAGCCAGCGCCGCCCGGTTCAGGGTGCGGTCGCCGTAGCCGTCATAATAGCGCTCAACCGATGGGGTAAGCGTGCCGCCCATCGCCGCGCTGCGCCCGACAAACATCAGGTCGCGCTCTTTCGGCGCGTAAATGGCCTCGTCCCAGTCCACCAACCAGACCGAACTGTCTGACTCTACCAACACGTTGTGGGGGTGGCTGTCGGCGTGACAGACCACGAATGGCGGCGGGTCGGCACGCAGGCGCTCGCCCAGCGCGGTCATCCGGTCGTAACAGTCGTTGATGGCGTGGCGGTGTTTGTGCCACAAATCAGCCATGTGGACGGCGTAGGGGTCGGTCAACCCCTCGCCTTGGATGGTCTTCCGCACCCGCTGAAACATCCCCTCTTTAAACGAGACAAACGTCTCTTGAGACATCACCTTGAGCAGGGGTTCCGTCGGTGTCAGGCCGTGGACGCGCCCGACCAACCGCCCCAGTCCCTCCCAGTTGTCGAGGGTCATGCCATCACGCCCCCCGTTCTTCCCCTCAATGAACGGGTATAGAATCAGGCGGTAGTCCTTCTCCAGCGTGACGAAGGCCTGTCCCTGCTGTGACCGAATCGGCGCAGGGACATGGGTAATCCCGGCGGCGTGCAGGGCAGCGGGAATCGCAAACACCGATGAGTTGACCTTGCCCAACCTCAGTTTGGCAAAATAGGTCTGGTCGCCAGCGCGGACGCGGTAAACCCACGCGAACTGGTCATAACCGATGGGCAGAAACGTAATCTTTGCGTCGGCCAAGCCATAGCCTTCGACCAAGCCCTTAACAATCTTGGACTCTTTAAATTTGGGGCGTTCAATCATGCGATAGCCTTATTTTGTTTTGCCGCTGCTTGAGATTATTCACGCCCCCATTGTAGCAGGAATCATCCACGCTTTAGGTCATCCCCCCGTACAGCCGCACATACAGCGCACGCTGACGCGCACGCGCCGCCGCCATACGCGCTACCCCCTCGGACGACGGGGTGAGGACTTGGCGGGTGCGCGGCGAGTAGGTCTTGGCCGCGATACCGTCCAGTGCCCCCATCAGCAGCAGCGCGACGCCCCTCGCTGTGACCTCAGCCTCGTCCAGCAGCGCCAGCGGACGGTTCAGCGAATCACAGAGCATCTGCGCCCATGCCGGAGAGGTATACAGCGCGCCGCCACCCGCGTAGACCACCCCCGCGCCCGCGATGCCCTCGGCAATCTGGGCAAGGCGGTGCGCGACTCCTTCCATCAGCGCCTGCACGATGTCCAATGGGCTGGTGCTGGCGCGCAAACCGTGGAGGGTGGCGGTCGCACTGGCGTTCCAGCCGGGGCTGCGCTCCCCTGCAATGAGAGGCAGCGCGGTCAGCCCGTGTTCATCGTGCCGACGGGTGGACAGCGCCCTTTCCAGTGAGTCGGCATCGGGGAGGACGAACGTCTGACGCGCCCATGCGAACACATTTCCACCTTCACTGGTTGCCCCGCCAACGACATGGCGCGCCCGGTCGATGCGGTAGCCCCACAGCCCAACGGGGACGGTTGGAGTCGCGCGCCCGTTGACCGTCGTCCGCAGCGCGCCAGTCGTGCCAAGCGTCAGCGCGGTCTGACCGTCCCCGACCGCGCCAGAGCCGAGGTTGGCGGCTGCGCCATCGCCGACCGGCAGAAACCACGGGACATACGCGAGGGTCGGCCAGCGCAAAGCATACTCGCGAGCGAGTCCATGCTGCGCCGCGTCGAAGTCTGACAGCGGCGGGAGCCGGTCGGGTGATAGGTTCAGCCGCGCCAGCCAATCGATATCCCACGTACACGACTCGCGGTCGAATAATCCGCTCCATGACGCGACCGA
>JALONW010000080.1 GCA_025454725.1 Anaerolineae bacterium | reverse complement strand
CGCAGGTAGTCACTGACCTGTGTGGCGGGGTCGCGCCCATCGGTCAGCAGCGCATAGCCAACGGCATCAGCCACCGCGCCGGGGATGCCCTCAGCGTTGGGCAGTGAGGCCAGCCCGACGAAGTACACGCCGTGTTCAAAGGCATGGACCAAAATCTCCGCCGCTTGCAGTGCCAACCGGGTTTTGCCCATGCCCCCTTGACCCAACACCGTGACGAGGCGGGTATCGGGCTGGCCGAGCAGGTTGGAAATCTCGTGGATTTCCATTTCGCGCCCGAAGAACGGCGTGGTTTGGGCGGGGAGATTGTGTTTGGGCGCGAAGGTCGGCGGAGTCGGGGTCTCGAAGCGCGTCTCGTCTATCGCGGGGATGGTGATGGGCGTGGTGAGGGTAGTGCGGCGGGTCTCGCCGCGCCCGCGCATAATGGCCTCTAACTCTGCACCGACCAAACGCACCGACGAAATGCGGGCGTTCGGGTCTTTTTGCAGCATCCGCCCAATCAAGTCCACCAGCGCGACCGGGGTTTCGGGGCGCAGCGTCTCAAGGTCGGGCTGCTGTTGGGTGAGGATATTAATCAGAGTATTGGTCACGGCGTCACCCTTAAATGGGTGTCTGCCGGTCAACATCTCGAACAGCATCACGCCCATCGACCAGATGTCGGCGCGGTCGTCCACCTCTTCACCGTTGACGGCCTCTGGCGACATATAGTCGGGCGTGCCGACCGCCAGCCCCGCGCCGGTGACGCTGCCCGCACCACCGATGTGCGCGACACCGAAATCGGTCAGCTTGGGAACGTTGTCCTCGCCCATCAACACGTTGGCGGGCTTGAGGTCACGGTGGATAATCTTGAGGTAGTGGGCGCGGGTGAGCGCATCGGACAGCTCAATGCCAATTTGCAGGGTGCGCTCGATGGAAAGCCGCCCTTTGGCCTTCAGCAGGTCGCCAAGGTCGCCGCCGGGGACGTATTCGAGGATAATGAAGTGTTCTTTCTTGTTGTCCACCGTCCCCAGCATCTTGACGATGTTGGGGTGGTTCAAGCGGCGCAGCGCGTCGCCCTCGCGCTCGAAGCGTTCGAGGAGCTGCGGGTCGGACTTGACCGCCTCCGGCTTGAGGCGTTTGGCCGCAATGGTTTGGCCGGTTTCGAGGTCAACACCCCGGAAGACCGTCCCCATGCCCCCCTGTCCAATGGGGTCGTCGTCTAAGTCGTAGCGCTTGGCTAGGCGTATCATGCGGCGGTCACTCCGTTACCCTCGATAAAGCAAAACATAGAGCATGTTGTCCAGACTTATGTACGCAGCGCAGGGGTGTGATGTCTCAGGCCGCCGACGCAACTCACATCATCTTCACAGGAATAGGGCATGGCGATACCCCATCATCCCATACATTTAGATATAGACGAACGAACGTGCGTTAAAAATACCTGCCGTTCGTTAGAGCTATATATAAGTTACGCTAAAACCACCCAAGATAGGGTGAATATCACCCGATTGGGGGAGCAACCTGACGCGCCCTCCACGCATGGCCGTCTGATCATCGTTGTATGGGGTACGGATGGCCTGCGCCGCCTGAAAACGCTGATATAGTGTGGAAAGAGCGCGGAAATGGTTCTATTTCTTGGCTTCAGCCGCGCCGGAACCGCCTTTGGAGGGCAAAACAAGATGTCTACCCAACCACGGGGGCGCTGGGGAACCGCGCTCCTCATCCTCATCAGTCAACTTTTTATAGTGTTGAGCGTCAGCGCGCAGGAGGACTGCTCCGCGTTCGATGATGCCTTCGATTACGCCAGCCGAGCCGACACCGCCTATAACCAACGTCTGTATAACGATGCGGTGCTGGATTATACCTGCGCCATCCAGCTTGACCCCAGCAACCCAGACTACTATAACGGGCGCGGCAGCAGCTACTACTGGCTTCAGAACGACCGCGAGGCTCGCGCCGACTTCGAGCAGGTCTTGGCGTTAGAGCCAGAGGCCAGCTACGCCTACAACAACCTCGCCAACCTGTATTCCAGCATCGGTGACTATGAGGTCGCGCTGGAATACTACACCAATGCGATTACCTTCAGCGAGAGCTTGGACGAAGTGTCGCTGGTCAACCGCGCTAGTCTATACGTCGAGACCGGGCGCTACGCCGAGGCCATTGATGACCTCACACAGGCGCGCACCGTCAGCCCGACCTACCCCAACACCTATCTCATCTCGGCGTGGTTGGCCTCGCTGCAAAATGATGTTACGGGCGCGGCGGCCAACTACGGCGAATGGCTGACCCTGACCGGGGAGGACTCGCGTTCGCCGCAGTACATCGCCAACCGGAACTATGTCACGCGCTTGCTGACCGGCATGTACGAGGACATCGCGCTGCCGCTGACGGCGGGGGATGTCGTCAATATTTCGGCGTCGCTCATCGACAATGACCAGCGTGCCGACCCGCTTCTGGTGCTGTTCGACCCGTCGGGGCAGGCTGTGGCCGCCGATGATGACAGCGGCGTGAACATTGATGCGGTCATCAGCGATTACGTCGCCGAACAAACCGGCGAGTACCGCCTGTGGCTGGGCAATTCCGGCGCTTACTATTATGAGGGCGTGGACGGCGAAATCCGCCTGAGCATCGAGCGTCGCACCGCCGATGGTGAGTTCGTGGAGGCCGAAGCGCCGGTCGAAGCCCCGGACAGCGACACCCCAGAGGTGGTCGAAGTTGAGGTCGAAGAGGGCGACGTGTCGTTTGCGACCTTCCGCTTGTTCGCGGGCGCAGTGGCGGAGGTCTACACCACCGAGGGTGACCGTCTGAACCTCCGCAGCGGCCCCGGCCTGCGCTTTGACATCATCGGGCGCATGGCGAACGGCGAGCGCGTCACGCTCATCGAGGGGCCGCGCAAGCAGGACGGCCTCGGCTGGTGGCGCATCCGCACGGCGGACGGCGCCGAGGGCTGGGCGGTCGAGCGCGTGGACGAGGAGCAGACGCTGCAAATGGCGCTCATCGTTGGCGAAGATGCCGTGGTCATCAGCGAGGGCGACTCGCTCAACGTCCGCAGCGGCGCAGGGCGCGGGAACGACATCGTCGTCCAGATTGGGGACGGTCAACCCGTCACACTGTTGGAGGTCGCGCCAGAATTGGTGGACGGCTTCCAGTGGTGGCGCATCCGCCTCCCGGATGGTACTGAGGGCTGGACGGTGGACCGCATCGAAGGCGACCGCACCCTCGTCCCCGCTAAAGAACTGGAAGGACAGGAATAGTCTCTCTGTCCGGCGCTATTCCAGCGACATTAGGTAGGCCACGAGGTCATCGACCTCCTTCGGTGTGAGCTTCTGGCCGTAGTCCTGCGGCATCAGGTCGCCGCGCCACGGTGGGTTGACCACCGCCAGCACATCGACCACCCCGGCGCGCAGATAGTCTTCTACATCGGCGTCGGGGTGGTTTTGCGCCACCCACCCGGCGATGCCCTTCAGGTCAGGGCCGATGCGCCCGCCCACCCCAGTGATGGTGTGGCACGAGATACAGCTCCACTGGAAGAACACGACCTGACCGCGCTGCTCGGCGGTCAGCGGCGCGGGCGTATGGGTTGGGACGGGGATTGAGCCGTCAGCCGGGGCAACAGTGGGCTGGTCGGCGGTGGTCGGGGCGCAGGCGGCCACCGCTAGGACAACCAGCACCAGCGGAAACAGGCGCAGCAGCGTGTTTATCACCATCGTTAGCGCGCCTCCTTGTGGAAAATCAGGCTGGCGGTGATGACGGTGAAGGCCGTGGCAGACAGCAGCGGGATAGTCACCCAACCGTACCAGTTAATCCAGCGGATGGTGCAGGAGACGGCCTCGGTGGCCGAGCAGACCGATTCAGGGATGAGGTTGTAGGTCATGGCGCAGTGGTAGAGCGCGATCAACAGACCGATGATGCTCAGAGGCAGCGCGTAGGCGCGGACGTTGCGGTCATCGCGGCGCACGACGGCCACGCCCAGCACGAACACCAGCGGGTACATGGCGATGCGCTGATACCAGCACAGCGCGCACGGCGGAAACAGCATGTATTCGCTGAAGTAGAGGCTCCCCGACATAGCGACGATGGCCTGAACCCATGCGAGGTGCAGCAGGCCGAGGCGGAGGGTCGGACGGGCGGCGGTGGCAGTAGCGGCAGACATGGGCGGGGCTTTCTCATTGGGTAGGCGTTAGATACCCTCATCTTAACGCCCGTGTACCGCCGCCCTGTAGTGACGCGCCTCACCTTCCGCCGGGGACAGATGTCATATCTGCCACTGAAAATTAGCTCCTCGGCGTCGGGCTGGGGGTCAGGGTCGGCAGCGGCGTTTGGGTCGGTTCAACCACCACCATCGTCGGCGTGAGGGTCGGCAGCACCAGTTGGGTGCGCTCCTCATTGACCAAATCGCGGACGCGCTGCCCCTCGCCCAGCGCAATCAGGCTGGGGATGTCTACCAGCCACAGCCGCGCCCCGTCGGAACCCCACGTCAGGACGCGGGTGGGGTCGGCGCTCCACAGCGCCCCGCGCAGCCCAATCGAATGGGGCAAGATGATGCTGCGGTAGGCTTGGTTGACCTCCCACACACGCACAGTACGGATATCGTCCCACGTCAGGATGCGTGCGCCGTCGTCCGACCACAACGCCTCGCGGATGGGGTCGGCCTCGTGGTTCAGCACGACTGGCGGCTGTCCGACGGTCTCCCCGGTCAGCGCCCAGACCCGTACTACCCCGTCCACTGCCAGCGCCATCAGCCGCGACTCATCAGTGTTCCAACTGGCGCTGATGACCGGTTGTGGGAAGCTCTGGCCTTGCAGGACAACTTCGTTGGTAAAAGTAAGCTGAGGGCTGTCAGGCTCGGCCACCGACCAGATGCGCGCCGTCGAGTCAGTACTCCATGTCAGGAGGCGCTGCTCGTCACGGCTGAAGCGTGCGCCGTTGACCGCACCGCTGTGGGTAAAGGTGGCGCGCAGTTCGCCGGTAGAAGCGTCCCACAGGCGGACAGTATTGTCCGCCCCCCACGAGAGGACGGCGCTGCCGTCGGCGTTGAACTGCGCGCCGAGGACGGGACCATCGTGGGATAGGGTGAGGTTATCGCCGCCGGTCAGTGACCACAGGAACGCCCCAGAACCCGCCCATGTCAGCGCCTGAGCGCCTTCTGGGTGCAGGATGACCCCGCCGACCAGTTCATCATGTGGGAGGATGAGGCGCTGCATCCCGCCGTTGCTGTCTGTTACCCCAACCCCAATCGTCCAGATGGTGACGGTGCTGTTGCCCGCGCCGGTGATTCCACCCGCGTCCCACGTCGCCAGCACGCGCCCATTGCGACTCCACACCACGCCAGCAATCCGTCGGGTGTGCGAGAGGCGCAGCGGCGCGTCTTCGGGGAAATCCACCGACCAGACCCAGACCTGTGTCCCACCGTCGGTCCATGTCGCCAAGCGCCCGCCTGCCGGAGCCCATGCGCCGCCTTCCACATTGACATCGTGCGAGAAGGTCAGCGGCTGTTCCAGTGGGTTGAGGACAGAACGCACCACCGCGACGTTGGAGTCCCATGTCAGGGCGCGGGCGCGCAGCGCGTCCAGCGCGACCCCGTTGGTGCGCCGCCCATCGGTGAGCTGGCGCGGCTCGCCGCTGGTACCGACCCGCCACAGTCGGGCCGTGCGGTCATCGCCCCACGTTAAGACGCGGCGCGAGGCCTCGTCCCAGACCGCGCCGTAAACATCGCTGTTGTGGCGCATCTCCAGCGCCCGGACCGGCGTTTGGTCCATCAGCCAGAGCTTGGCACTGTCCTGTGACCATGTGACGATACGGGTGGCATTGTTGTTGACCCATGCGCGCTGGGTGGCCGCGCTGGTCAACGTGTGTTCCGGCAGGTCAGGCTGGCCGCTGCGCCAGATAACCAATTCCCGGTCGCTGGTCACGGTGACGATGCGCTGTTCGTCGCCGCTGTAGACCGCGCTGTCCACGCTGCCGGTGTGGGTCATGGTGGCAAGGTTGCTGCCCGTGATGGCCGACCAGATGCGCGCCGTGCCATCCATGCTGGCCGTCAATACTTCGGTCTCGGTCTGATTAAAAGCCGCCGTGTTGACCTGTGCATCGTGGGTGTAGCTGAACAGCGGCTCCTTGGGCGTATCCATCCGCCAGACGTAGGCGCGCTGCCCGCGTGACCAGCTCAAGACGCGGGTCTGGTCGCGGTTGAAGGTCGCGCCGCGCACATAGGCGTCGTGGATGAAGGTGGCCTCCAGTTCTGGCAGGCCGCCGCGCAAATCCCAAACCTTGACCGCCCGGTCACGCCCCCACGTGAGGATGCGTGCGCCATCGGCGCTGAAGGCCGCGCCACTGACGCCGTTGTTGTGGGGCATAACGGCCAGCGCCTCGCCCGTGGCCGCGTCCCACAAGATGGCGCGCCCATCGTCCGACGCGCTCAGGATACGGGTTTCGTCGGGGCTGAAATGCGCCCCGTTGACGAGGGTAGCCGGTTCGTGGCGCATGATGAACGCCGGTGTGCCTTCGGTTGCCAAGTCCCATAGACGCACCACGCCATCGCTGTCCCAGCTTAGGAGCTTCTGGCCGTCACTGGTGAAGACCGCGCCGCGTAGGAAGGTACTGCTGGCATGGTCAACCTCTGCGACCAGCGTACCGTCGGCCGTGTTCCAGACCGAGAGGGTGAAAGCCGAGAGGGTGGCAACGCGCTGACGGTCGCTGCTCCAAATGGCCGAATTGACGGCGCTGTCATTAGGGAAGTAAGCCGTTTCCTGCACCTCGGCGGTGATGGCGCGGGTGAGCGCCAGTTGGCTGTTGGAGGTGTAAATGCCCTGATTGAAATTTTCGAGGGCTTCCAGCGCGAGGATGAGCGCGGGCTGGGGACGCTGTTCGTCGATTTGCGCCAGCGACCGGTCGGCGCGGTAGAGCGCCTGCGCCTGCCACGCCTCCAACAAATTGGCCTGCGCGGTGGCGGCGCTCTCGACCGCGCTGGACTGGGCGGCCACGGCGGTCTGGGCGTTGACCTCGGCCACAAACGACCGATTGACCGCAAAAGCGCCCGACAGCAGGGCAAACACCAGCAGCACCGACAGCAGACCGACGAACTGGCGCAGGCGGCGGCTTTGGCGCTGGGTACGCTCCTCCTCCTGTGTCCGCAGGGCGGCACTTGCCCCGATATAGATGGAATGGAGTGAAGTTGGGCGCGGCTCCTGCATCCGGTTAAATTGGAGCCAGCTCTCGGCGCGGCGCAGGTCATCCCCGCGCAGCAGCAGACCCTCGTCGCGCCCCTTGCCGGGCTTCTCACTGTCGAACCACTCGCGGGCGCGTACCAATAGACGGGTGTGATAGTGACTGTTTTCCGGGTCGCGGGCGATGGTCTGAATCAGGCTCTTAAAAGCCTTTTCATACTCGTCCTCGGTGCGGCAGAACAGCCAGTTGTGGGCGCGCACCGTGTCCCAGTTGGCGGCTGCGGTATCACCCCATTTCTGCTCACGCCAGTAGGCCGCGATGCCCTCCTCGTCAATTTCTTGGTGGAGGATGGGGATGATGCGCTTGTTGCAGCTCCGAGCGTAGACCATTTCTTTGTTACACACGTCCGAGCGCAGGAAATCTGGGGTGACAATCAGGACAACCGCTTGGCAGGCGTCCATGCCACGGGTGATTTCCTTCCACCAGTCTGATGAGTAGGGGATATCCTCCCAGTCTACCCAGACCTCGTGTTCGGATGCTTTAAGTTTCTCGACGACCACACGGGTAAAATCGACGTTCCGCCGCGAGTATGAGACAAAGATATCCATAGAGACCCGTTATTCTTGACGCCCGCGCAAGTAGGGTTAAACAATGGGGTGGGGCGCTTTCAACCGACGGCAGAGACGTATACTTCTCAAGTGATTGGTATAGCATAACAGTATTGTATGCCGTCAGATGGTTTGTTGCCGTTTGAATATTGAGATGTGTAGCCCGTGAGGAACGACAAACCAGATGTTATCAATCTTGGTCGCTCAAGACCCGGTTGAGGGCTTGTCTTTCTTGGCTGGCGCGGCCAGCTCGACTACCACACCTGCCCCGCGCAGCGCCTCAATGGTGTTGGGCGGCGCGCCCGCCGTCGTCACGAGGGTATGCACGCGCTCGACCGGCGCGAAGGCGAACGGCGCGACTTTATCAAATTTGTCGGGGTGAGCCACCACCATCACGTGCAGGCAGCGCTCTAGCATGGCGCGCTTCATCGTCACCTCGTCGGGGTCGCTGTCGGTGATACCGACGGTCAGCGACACCCCCCGCGTGCCGAACACCCCAATATTGATGTGGATATCGGGGAGCGCGTCGGGCTGACCGACCAGCGAAATCGAGTCGCGGCGCAGGCGTCCGCCGGGCATCTGGACGGTGACTTGCGGCGCATCAAGGAACGCCTGAGCGACCATCAGGCTGTTGGTGACAACCACAAGGCGCTGGCGCTGCTTGAGGTATGGGATAAGCGCGTAGGCGGTGGTGCTGGCGTCGAGCATCACGCTGTCGCCATCTTGGATATGGTGGGCGGCGGCGCGGGCGATGGCGTCTTTTTCACTGTGGTTGCGGCGCAGGCGCACATCAAACGACAGCTCTGGCGAGGTGACCTCGCCGTTGACGGCCACCGCGCCGCCGTAGGTGCGCTTGAGCTGGCCGCTGGTCTGGAGCGCCCGCAAATCAGACCGGATGGTGACGGCGCTCACGCCCAACCCGCTGCTGAGTTGGTTGACCGAAACCCGCCCCTCGCGCCGGATTTGCTCTAAGATGCGCCGGTGGCGCTCCTCGACAAATAAACCCTCTGACATATAAGCCCCTCATCACCCTAAGGCAAAAATAACGAAACAAATCACAAGCAAACGAAAATATAGCGTCCAGTATACGTAAGCAGGGGCTTTTTAGCGAATTTTTGCGCGCTCATATCAGCACATCCCCTCAAACCGAGAGAACGGTTTTACTGGGACGATTAACCCGCCCCATCCGGTTTAGATTGAAACAACCCTCTAGGCCAAATTCTCTCCCTTAGCGTTAAGTTTTCCTTAAAAACAGCGGCGATGCCTCTGCTGAGGGTTATACTAATTTGTAATATGTTTCACTAAAGCGCGCCTAAGGTGGCCGCTGTCTGCTAAAAGTAGGATTGCCGACAAAAAGACAAAAGACGGTTTTGATTCCTTGTTCAGGATGGTTTTGTGTCTTGTTCTTAACCAACAAAGGATACACCCATCATGCTGACCGAAACGGAAAAACCGTGGCTGTTCGTCTCAGATGTTGACGATACGCTGCTGGGTGGGGACGGCCTACCCGCGCTGGGCGATGCGCTGCGCGCCGCTGCCGACCGGGTAACGTTCGCCTTCAATTCCAGCAGACCGTGTGCCAGTCTGCGCGCCAGTCTGTTAGAACACCCCGCCCTGCCCCGCCCACATTACCTCATCGGCGGGATGGGAACCGAGGTCGAGGTGCTGGACGCCCCACCTGCCGACCTGTCTGCCCTGACCCGCGAGGTGGCAACGGGCTGGGAAAGGGATGCCGTTGAGCGCGTGGTTGCGCCGATGGGATTCGAGCCGCACGCAGCCGAATATCAGACCCCGTTCAAAGTGAGCTATAGCGTCCCCGACGCGGCGGCTTACCCCCGCGTCAAAGCCGCGCTCAGCGAAGCGGGGCTGGCGGCCAAGGTCATTTTTTCGGGCGACCACAACCTCGACATCCTCCCGGCGCAAGCAGGGAAAGGCAACATCATCCACGCGCTGGCGCGCTGGTTGGGCATCGCGCCGGGGCATATCGTCGTCGCAGGCGACTCCGGCAACGATATCGAAATGTTCCAGCCCGCCTTCCGGGGCGTGGTGGTCGGCAACGCCGCCCCCATCCTCAAGGCATTAACCGGCGGCCACATCTACCATGCGCAGACCACCCACGCCCTCGGCGTTTTAGAGGGGCTGCGCCACTGGCGCGCCGTCCTTTAACCATGACTGACTCAAGGAGCAACCGACCCATGCAACGCAATCTCTATTCCTCTAACGGCGCAATCCTGATGATGTCGCTGCACGGCTATGTGGGCGCAGAACCCGAACTGGGCAAGCCCGACACTGGCGGACAGGTCGTCTATGTGCTGGAACTCGCCAAGCAGTTCAGCCAGATGGGCTATAAAGTAGACCTCGTGACCCGGCGGTTTGAAGGCCAGCCCGAATACGATGAGGTCAACGAAAATTTCCGCGTCTGGCGCATCCCGTTCGGCGGAAAAAACTTCATCCGCAAAGAAGACATGCACGACCACCTCGACGAATTTGTCGCCAACTTCCTTGCCCGTGTCGCGGCGGGCGGCGGGCGCTACACGGTTGTCTACTCACACTACTGGGACGCGGGTTGGGCGGGTCAGCAGATTGCTGAAGAATTGGGCATCCCGCACGTCCACACCCCCCACTCGCTGGGCTGGTGGAAGCGCACCGACATGGGCAGCAAGATGAGCGAGGAGCAGATGGAGAAGGACTTCCGCTTCGAGCAGCGCATCCGCAAGGAATTCCTTGTCTATCGGTCATGTTCGCACGTCATCGCCACCACCGAACAGCAAACCCAAATCCTGCGCGACCAGTACGACATCCTCGAACGGCACATGACGGTCGTCCCCGCTGGGCTGGACGAGTCGCGTTTCACGCCGGTACGCCAAGAAATCCGCCGTAAGCTGCAAGAGCGCTATAACTTCACCGAAAAAGACGTGTTCATCGTCGGGCGGATGGCCGAAAACAAGGGCTATGACCTGCTCCTGCGCTCCCTGCCCACGCTGATTGCGGCCGTTCCCGAAGCGCGGCTGGTGGCAGGCATCGGTAGCGACAACTCGAAAAAAGATGCAGCTGGCGTAGCTGAACTCAAGAAACTGGCGCAGCAGGTTGGGGTAAATGACCACATTGTCTGGGCCAATTACATCCAAGACGACGACCTCGCTAACAACTACCGTTCGGCGTCGGTGTTCGCCATGTCCTCGCGCTATGAGCCGTTTGGCATGGTCGCCATTGAAGCAATGGCCTGCGGCACGCCCAGCGTGGTCAGTGTCCATAGCGGCCTCGCCCAGCTCCTCGGCTTCGGGACGCAGGCACTGGTCGCCGACCCAGAGCGCCCAACCGAATTCGGTACGATGCTCTCTCTGCCGATGCTCTATCCACGCCTCGCCAACGAATTATCGGTTGAGGGGTCACGCTTCGCCCGGCGCAACTTCGGCTGGCAGGGCATCGCCCGGCGTATCCTCGCCATCTTTGAGCGTTCCAAGATGGAATCACCCATCGTCTAGCGCCTAGAACGCGCCCTCACCAGTCAG
This sequence comes from Anaerolineae bacterium, assembly GCA_025454725.1. Lineage (GTDB taxonomy): Bacteria > Chloroflexota > Anaerolineae > Aggregatilineales > Phototrophicaceae > Flexicrinis. Next base: position 730 of record JALONW010000080.1, on the reverse strand, counting down.
CACGACCCGCGCTGTCCGCCACAAGATTCGCAGGTCGAGCCAGAGCGAGTAATGTTCGATGTAATACAGGTCATCCTCGGTGTGCAGGTGCATCGGTCGGTTCGCCCGCCCGTTGACCTGCCACCAGCCGGTCATCCCCTGTGGGACCTCGAAGCGCTTGAACTGCCACCACTGATACTCGCCCACGCGGGCGGGCAATTCCGGCCTCGGCCCAACGAGGCTCATCTCCCCTTTAATGACGTTGAGCAGCTGCGGCAGCTCATCAAGGCTGGTGCGGCGCAGGAACCGCCCCACCCGCGTGACGCGGGGGTCATCGGGGCGCTTCATCACGTTTAGTTTGGTCTCATCGAAACGGTTCTGGTCGTGGTCGGCGTACATCGACCGGAACTTGTACATCCCGAACGGCCTGCCGTGGATGCCCACCCGCTGCTGACGGATGATGGCCGGGCCGGGGCTGTCGCGCCGAATGGCGACCACCACCGCAAGGAAAGCGGGCAGCCCGACCAACACCAGCGGCACAGCAATCAAAAGGTCAAGGCAGCGCTTGAAGAACCGCTGCGACGGGGTAAAGACCGGGGTCCGCAGCCCAATCAGCGGAAGACCATGGAAGTCTTCGGTGACGGTGTGGAAGAAGCTGATATCGGTGTAATCCGGCGCTAGGCGGATGTTGACGGCGAACGGCTGAAGTGCGTACATCAGCGTCGAAATCTCCTCCGCCAGCGTATCGGAA
>JALONW010000079.1 GCA_025454725.1 Anaerolineae bacterium | reverse complement strand
GCGCTCGTCCCGATGCTCAACCGCCCGATTCCGGTCATCGCGGATGAGTACGTTGACCGCGAATTTGGCACGGGCGCGCTGAAGATTACCCCGGCGCATGACTTCAACGACTGGACGATTGGGCAGACCCACAAGCTGCCGATTCTGAACATCATGAACCGTGACGCCACCCTCAACGAGGCAGCTGGCGCTTACGCGGGGCTGGACCGTTTCGAGGCGCGCAAAAAATTGTGGGCCGATATGGAGGCCGCTGGCCTGACCATCGAAGTGAAGGACCACCCGATGGTCGTCCCACGCGCCCAGCGCGGTGGCGAGGTCATCGAGCCGCTGCTGTCTGACCAGTGGTTCGTGCGGATGCAGCCGCTGGCCGAAAAGGCCATGCAGTCCGTCCGCGATGGGCAAACCAAGTTCGTGCCGGAGCGCTTCGAGAAGGTCTTCTTCCACTGGATGGAGAACATCGAGGACTGGTGCATCAGCCGCCAACTGTGGTGGGGCCACCGCATTCCCGCGTGGCACCACGAAAATGGCGAGATTTACGTCGGCAAGACTCCTCCCGCTGGCGAAGGCTGGACGGCGGATGAAGACGTGCTGGATACGTGGTTTTCGTCGGGTTTGTGGCCGTTCAGCACGCTGGGTTGGCCGGAACAGACCCCCGACCTTGCGCGCTACTACCCTAATCACGTCATGGAGACGGGGTATGATATCCTGTTCTTCTGGGTGGCTCGCATGATGATGTTCGGCCTGTGGTTCACAGACCAAGCGCCGTTCCACACCGTCTATCTGCACGGCCTCGTGCGCGATAAGACCGGGCGCAAAATCAGCAAGACCTATGGCAACGTGATTGACCCGCTGGACTTGATGGACCAGTACGGAACCGACCCGCTGCGCTTTGCACTCATCACCAGCGGCACGCCCGGCAACGATGTCAACCTCGACGAGGCGCGCATTGAGTCCGACTGGAAGTTCGTCAATAAAATCTGGCAGATGACCAACTTCGTCACCAGCGGCCTACCGGACGGCTTTACGCCTGCGCTGCCGCCCGCCGCTGACCTTGACCTGCCGTCGCGCTGGATTCTGAGTTCACTCAATCGGCTGGTAGGGGAGGTGCAGCACCTGTTCAGCATCCACCAGTACGGCGAGGCTGGTCGCCAAATTCGCGCCTTCTTGTGGGACGAATACGCCGACTGGTACATCGAGGCCAGCAAGCACGGTCTGTACGGCGAGGATGAGACGGTCAAAGCCAACACGCAGCAGGTCTTGTTCCATGTCCTCGAAACCGGAATCCGGCTCCTCCACCCGTTCATGCCGTATGTGACCGAGGAAATCTGGTCATATCTGCCCGCCCGCGACGGCCTGCTCATCGTTGCTCAGTGGCCGACCCGGAATAACGCTTATGTCGATGAGAAGGCCGAGGCCGACCTCGACGTTTTGCGCGACCTGATTAGCGGCGTCCGCAATTTGCGCCTAGAGTACGGCGTCGAGCCATCCAAGAAGGTCACGGCGTACATTGCGCCGGGGTCGCACCGCGACAACATCGCGGCACATAGCTTCTTGTTTGCGCGGCTGTGCAACATCCCGCAGATTGAGCTGGTCGAGCGCGCACCGGATGACTCTGCATCAACCACGGTCAGCGATGTGGTGTTGTACCTGCCGCTGGCGGGTTTAATCGACTACAGCGCGGAAATTGAGCGTCTCGACAAGGAACAGGTCGCCCTGTCGGCGCGCATCGCTAAGAGCGAGGGCATGTTGGGCAATGAGGGCTTTGTCGCCCGTGCACGCCCTGATGTCGTCCAGCGCGAACGCGAGTCGCTGGCCGAGATGCAGGCCACTTTCGGCAAGAACGCCGAGCGCCTCGCCGAGCTGCGCGCTAAGGTTGGGTAGGGAATATAGGCTGATAGGCGGGCGGATACGCTGTGACGTGTCCGCCCGTTTGTTTAGCCCAATGCGCTCATGACACAAAAAACTCCCCGCCTAACTGCTTGATTGACTCAAGCATAGGCGAGGAGCGGCGGGGCGTCAAATGGCGCGGGGATTAGTGGCGGAAGTGGCGCACGCCAGTGAAGACCATCGCAATACCGTAGCGGTTGGCCGCTTCGATAACCTCGGCGTCGCGGATGCTGCCGCCGGGCTGAATGACCGCTGTCACGCCGACCTCGGCCACCGCTTCGAGGCCGTCCGCAAACGGGATGAGACCGTCCGAGGCCATAACCGCACCCTTAGCGCGCTCACCGGCCTTGGCGACGGCCAAACGCGCCGCATCGACCCGGCTGGTCACGCCGCCGCCGATGCCATAGGTGGCGTCTTCGCCCGCAATCACAATCGCGTTGCTCTTGACGTGCTGCATGGCGCGCCACGCGAAGCGCATCGCCTTCATTTCGCTGTCAGTCGGGGCGCGCTGGGTGACGACGCGCATGGATGTGCCGTCGGGGTCGCCCACGTCGGCACGCTGAACCAAGAATCCCCGGTGGACGCTGCGGATTTCCATCTCTGAGCCGCTGTACGGGTAGGGGATTTGCAGCAGGCGGCAGTTCTTGCGCTTTGCGCCCAGAATTGTCAGCGCGCCCTGCGTGAAGCCCGGCGCGGCGATGTCGTCAATCATCAGCGAACCCAGCGACTCGACAAACGCCTCGTCTACTTCGCGGTTGACCGCCATCGCGCAGCCGAAGGCTGACAGCGGGTCGGAGGCCAGCGCCTTGGGGAACGCCTCGGCAATCGTGCTGCCGACGGCCACGCCGCACGGCGTCAGGTGCTTGACGATGACCACCGATGGCGCATCGAAGCTGCTGGCGGCGCGCCACGCTGCGTCGATGTCGAGAATGTTGGTGTACGACAGCGCCTTGCCGCTGAGGAGTGTGCCGCCCAGCGGCCCTTCGCCCTGCTCGGCGCTGTAATAGGCCGCAATTTGATGCGGGTTCTCGCCATAGCGCAGCACCTCACCGCGCTGCACCGACAGCGAAAGCTGGGTCGGCAGTTCCGGGTTAACCTCGCTGGACGCCACACCCGACACGCGCTGAAGGTAAGCATGGATGGCGGTGTCATAGTCGCTGGTATGGGCGAATGCCTTAACCGCGAGGTCGCGCCGCAGCGCCATGTCGACCTCGCCCGCCGCCCGCAGCGCCGCCTCGACGCGCCGATAGTCGGCGCTGTCGCAGACGACGACCACGCTCAAGAAATTCTTGGCCGCGCCGCGGATGAGCGTCACACCGCCAATGTCGATTTGCTCGATGGCGTCTTGCAGCGCGATGTTGGGCTTGGCGACGGTCTCGGTGAATGGGTAGAGGTTGCACACCACCATATTGATAGGCGCGTAGCCGTGCGCGTCGAGTTCTGCGACATCTTCGGCACGGTCACGCGCCAAGATGCCCGCGTGGATGGCCGGGTGCAGGGTCTTGACGCGCCCGCCCAACATTTCGGGGAGCTGGGTGAGCTGTTCAATCGGGGTGACGGGCAGACCGGCGTCGCGCAGGGCGCGCTCTGTCCCGCCGCTGGCAACGATGTCCCAGCCCAATTGGGTGAGAGTGGTGGCGAAGGGAATGAGGTCGGTTTTGTCGTGGACGCTGATGAGGGCGCGTGGCATGTGTTCCCGTTTCTCCCGTAGAAATAAACATCGGTCAGACGGGAGGCCATTATAGGGCGGGGCAGGCCGGGCGGCATAGGCGCAATCGCCCGGCGCAGGCGCACCCCTAAAAACGGGGATTAGCAAGCGCTAATTGTTCTAAATTTCACAAGTATCGTATACTGGTAACATAGTGGGAGACACACGATGGTTTGAGGGAGCTGTCGGTGTCAGAACCATCCCACCCCAAGCCCCATCATGAGGGAGGAAATCAACCATGACTATCGCACCGCGTCCCAAGGTCGTCATCATCGGCGCAGGATTCGGCGGGCTAAACACTGCCCGCGCACTCATCAACCAGCCCGTTGATGTACTGCTCATCGACCGTAACAATTACCATGTGTTCACCCCACTGCTGTATCAAGTCGCTACCTGTGGCCTCGACCCGTCAGACATCGCGTATCCGGTGCGCGGCATCTTCCGGCGCGCCAAGAACGTCCACTTCCTGCTGGGCAGCGTGACCGGAATCGACACAGCGGGGCAGGTCATTACCGTGAAGACCGAACTGGGCGAGCGGAGCGAACCCTACGATACGCTGGTGGTGGCGGCGGGCAGCGTGACGACCTATTTCGGCAGCGCCGAAATCCAAGCGGCGTCGTTCGAGATTAAAGACCTGACCAACGCCGTCCAGCTCCGCAACCATGTCCTCAAGCTGTTGGAGCGCGCCGCATGGACCGACAACGCTGAGGAGCGTCGCGCCCTGACCACCATGGTGGTGGTTGGCGGCGGCCCGACCGGGTTGGAGACCGCGGGTGCGCTGGTCGAGTTGTATAACGGGGTGGTCAAGCAGGAATACCCGCAGGTCGCGCACCTTGATGCTCGCGTGATGTTGGTTGAAGCGACCGACCGAGTGCTTGCGCCGTTCCCCGAAAAACTGCGCGACTCAGCGGTCGAGCAGCTTAAATCGCTGGGCGTTGAGGTGCTGCTCGGTGTGCGCGTCAGCGGTGCCACCGATTCGACGATTACGCTGTCAAACGGGGTGGTCGTCCCAGCACACACGTTGGTTTGGGCGGCGGGCGTTGAGGCGTCCCCGCTGGCGAAGGCGCTGGGAGTCGAGACCACACGCGGTGGGCGCATCGCTGTAAATGAGGCGCTGCACCCAGAGGGTCTGCCCAATGTCTATGTGATTGGCGACCTCGCTTACCGCATCGACCCCAAGACCGACCAACCGTATCCGCAGATGATTCCGGTCGCCATTCAGCAGGCCAAGCACACGGCCAAGGACATCCTCGCCCGGCTGAAAGGCCAGACCACGCCCGCCTTCACCTATTTCGACAAGGGCATCATGGCGACCATCGGGCGCAGCCGCGCCGTGGCCTACCCGTTCAACCGCGTGCAGCTCACGGGCTGGCTGGCGTGGGTGACGTGGCTAGGGCTGCACCTCATCTGGCTGATGGGCTTCCGCAACCAAGTGCAGGTGTTCATCAACTGGCTGTGGAACTACCTGACCTATGACCGCAGCGTGCGGATTATCCTCGAAAACACGGCGGTCAGCCGAACAAAACCCGGTCAATCTGCCGCCAAAGGCTCTACCGAAGCAATCCAGCACACGACTGGGACGACATAGAGCGCGTAGCGTCCGCCGCCGTCCTCCAGCAGTTCCCACAGCCGGTCGTCACTGTCGATGAGGGCGACATCGGCGTCTAGCAGCTCACCGTCCACCATTACCAGCTCGTGTTCGCCGTCCGATTCGAGGGTAATCATCCCGCGCACCGCGACGACCTGTCCGCGTTCAATGGCGACCAGCGTTTCACGGTAGAACCAGCGTCCCATTATCCGGCACAGCCGACAATCGGGGTCGCGGACGAAACGACGAATCAGGTGGGCGGTTAGCCCCGCCACAGCCCGCACGGTTATGAAAAACAGGGCAAAGGCCGCGATAAACACCACGCAGACCCACGGCCCCAACTCGTCCCCATAACGCACGGCAACATTTAAGTAGCCGATGACAATCAGCACGCCGAATGGGGCGGCGGCCACGGCTGAAGCCGACCCAATGCAGGCGTCCAGCGCATCTTTCCGGTAATTTTGGCGCTGGCGCTCCGACAGGACCCCGGCGCGGTTGGCGGCGAGGTCCTCGTCGGTACAGTCAAACAGTTCGCGCAGCGTGTCGAGGTCGGCGGCCACGCTTTAGAACTCAGACGGGTTGCGGACTTGCAGCGGCTGACCCTTCACCTTAATGTTGCCGTCGGCGTCGCCTTGCATTTGCCAGTCGCCGCTGGCGATGAGGCTCACCCAGAAATCACCGCGCACGCGCAGGCCGGGCAGGTTATCACGCTCGGCCTGACGGTCATGGCTGCGCTTGCGGATGTCTGCGACCCGTGCGATGAGCTGCTGCTCGGTAACACCATTCTGGCCGACCTTGCTCTTTTGCGGCGCACCGAATTCCCCCTCAGCGGCGGTGAGCAGGCCATGCATTACGCCAAAGTTGATGGCGATGTCGAACAACAGCGCGAGGCTGAGGGGCAGCACGATTCCACGCGATTGGGCGCTCAGGGTCAGCATCCGCGACCAATAGCCTTCGCTGGCGACCTCGTTTTGGACGCGCTTCATCACATCTTCGTTGGCAGCCGCCACCAATAAGTCACGGAAGCGTGTATCTTGGCGGAGCTGTTCATCGCGCCCCAACACACGCGGCAGGTACTCATTGCGGAGCTGGTCGGCGGTCGGCGTGAGCGACCGTTCGACATAGCGCTTGACCACCGTGCCGAGGCTGCCCGCCGCCAGCGTGAACTGGAAGCGCCCATAGCTGACGACTCCGGTGTCGTAGTTTTGGTAGGCAGGGTAGCCCTTGCCCTCGAACGCCTGCGTAATCGAGAAGGCAGCGCGGCGCACCCGTTCGAGGCCAGCTGCGTCCAGCGGCGGCGTATCGACCGCCACTGGCGCGGGATTGACTGGCGCAGGCGCTGGGACGGTCGGCGCGGGCATCGCTGGGGCAGGCGCAGGGGGAGTCGGTTCAGGCTGTGACGGGGCAGGGGCAACCACCGAGATGGTCGGTGCGGGCGCAGACGGGCTAACCGCCTGCGCGACCGTCACCACCGTCGTCTCTGTGCGGACTTGGACGAAGGCGAAGGTGCGCTCGGTGTAGGAGCCGTAGCCCTGCCCGCCGCAGTCACCCGTCAGGTCAATGAGGTCATCGCGCACCCAACCGACCGCGCCGCCGTGGAAGGTCAGCTTGAACCACTGGTAGAGCTTGCCGTCTTTGGCCTTCCCCTCGGCGTCCGGCTGGATGTCGAGGATTTTCAGGCTGTCCATGCCGACTGGGACGGTAAATGCGAGGTCGCTGTTGGTCCCCGGCCCGCTGCGGACGTTGACCTCAGTGATGGACGGGATGTGCGGGATTCCCCTGATGATGGCGATGCAGTCGGCCATGAGACTCAGCCCCTTTGGTGTGTGCTGTGACGCTTGGAATTTGTTTGAAGTATACCCAATGTGGGCGAAAATCGAATGAAGAGGTGCGGATGGATGGCGGACAGCATGATGCAGTTTTACAAATGAATGGGGATTTTGATGATGGATGCGCCGTTGCGCCGTCTCTACCCATCGGGTTGGGCTGTAGGGACGACCCATGGGGCGTCCGTAATGGAATAACCCGAATCTCGATTCTGATGTCATCTGAAAACACATTAGTCCAATCTAATAGACAGGTTGCGGAAACCCCGCATCGCGGGATAATGGACTCTGAGACAGTTTCGCATGGTTTTTACGGGAGGTTACGGCATGGTTAAACTGCGGAAGTTGCTTGGGATGGTGGCACTGCTGGCGCTGTGCGTCACGCCCGCGCTGGGGCAGGGGTTCCCCCGGGCCAATGTCATCAACGACGAGGGTGGCCCGGTCGTCATCAACGGTTCGGTCACCTATACCAACCCGTTCTTCACGTCCGGCACGGCTGCCCCGCTGATTATCCTCGAAGACCAAGCCGGGTTCGTGGACCGCAACGAGAGTTTCTTGTTCCCGCCCGAATCGCAGGCGTTGGGGCAGATTACCTCGGATTTTTACACCTCGCCGTTCACCTACAGCCTCGCGCTGCCGCTCGAGCCGCAGGGGACGCTGCGCGATGTGGACCAAGACGGCCAGACCGACAGCGGCGTGATGGTGTTCGCGGTTGCCTACTGGGAGAACATCTGGGGCGACCCGTTCCTAGAGAAGCGCGACCAGCAGGGCGGCGGCTGGTCAACCGCCTACGCCTCGACCCTCGTGTCGGATGACCCGGAATTCCTGCGCGAGATTGTCGGCGGTAAATTCCTCATTTACGCGCCGGACGACCAACAGGCGTTCCCGTCGGGTTTCGGCGCGGACGAGATGTTGTTCACCGAGGACGATCCCATCGTGGCTATCTCACAGGGCTACTCGGTGGTTGACCTTGATGTTGAGCCGTTCACCTTTGACCGTTCCCGCGTGCAGGATGTCGAACTGTACGAGCCAGAGGGTGCGGCGCTGGTCGATTTCAGCGACCAGAGCTATACCGAGGCTTTCGACAGCATGGTCGAGAAGTTCCGCACCGATTATGCCTTCAACGAGTACAAGGGACTGGACTGGGACTCGGTCGTCCGCAAGTTCCGCCCGCGTTTCGAGGCCGCTGAACAGTCGGGGGACTCGCAGGCTTATCTCGACGCACTGGCTGATGTGATTTGGGGCGTGCCAGACGGCCACGTCAACGTTTCGCCATTTGACTTGTTTGTTGACCGGGTGCGGACCGCTGTTCAGGGCGGCCTTGGTTTCACTCTGCGCGAGACCGACGACGGGCGCAGCTATGTGGTGTTCGTGGTCGAGAACAGCGCTGCCGCCCGCGCCGGGATGCAGGTTGGCGCGGAAATCGTGTCGATGGGTGGTCGCCCGATTGCCGAATGGATTACGCGCACCCAGCCGGTCAGCGAGACCTACAGCACGCCGCACAACCGCCGCCTTGGTCAGATGCGCTGGGCGACCCGTTTCCCAATGGGGACTCCGCCCGTCTCGGTCGAGTTTATCAACCCCGGCCAGAGCGCCCAGACTGCCGACCTACCGGTCGAATTGGAGTTCGACAGCTTCTTCTATACCCCGTCCCAGCCGCTGACCGGATGGGAGCTGCCGGTCGAGTTCACCATCCTCGACAGCGGTGTCGTGTACGCCAAAATCTTCAGCTTCTTCGACAACCAACTATTGTCCATCCAGCTTTGGGAGCGCATGATTCGCCAAGCGAATGAGCAGGGCGCGCCCGGTCTGATTATCGACATGCGCGAGAACGGCGGCGGCAGCAGTTTCTTGTCGGACCAGATGGCAGCCTATTTCTTCAGCGAGGAGCGCGTGGTCGGTCGGCGCGGCGCGTACAGCGAGGAACTGGGCGAGTTCTTCTTTGACCCGCGCAGCGACTCGATTATGTACCCGCCGTCGGATGACCTGCAATACCTCGGCGAGGTGGTGGTGCTGGTCGGGCCAGACTGCGCCAGCGCGTGCGAACGCTTCGCTTATAACCTGACCATCGACCAGCGCGCCGAAATCGTCGGTCACTACCCGACGGCGGGTTTAGGCGGCGGCGTTGAGGACTTCAGGATGCCGGAGGGCGTGACCGTCCGCATCACCGTGGTGCGCTCCACCGACCTTGAGGGCAATATCCACATTGAGGGATTGGGCGTCGCGCCGACCCGCCGAGTCCCGGTTACGTATGAGACCTTATTCGCCACCGAAGATGTGCTGCTGGCCGAAGCCGAGGCGGTCCTGCTGGGGCGGTAGGGGAGATGGGTTATTGGGGCGCGTCACATCACGCGCCCCAATAACCCTTTCGATGGTTATTTCATGATTTTCTCTTTGTGCGCCTCATCACAAGCAGATGAGTGTTTATGGGTTCTGCACAAGATTTATCGTTGTTTTCTGTGGAAGTGTTATACTTAAACAAACTATAAGAAAACGTTTCCGTCAGCCCATTTATCGCTTGGAAGTTTTCAACCCTTATGATTTCCGATATTGAGCAGCTCCCAGACTGTACCCTTGTTACGCTGACCGGCTCACTGACCGGGCGCGTGACCACCCCCCTCTACGACCAAATCCTCGGACAGATTGCCCCCCAGCGCCCACGGGTTTTACTTGACCTGTCGGGTGTTACGTATTTGTCGAGCGCTGCGCTGCGGCTGCTGCTCCTGCTGTATCGGGTGGTGGACCAGCGCAGCGGTCTGATGGTGCTGGCGGGCCTGAGCGATGAGGTCTACGACATCCTGACCATTACTGGGTTCAGCGACGTATTCGAGGTTTTCCCCGACCGAGAGGCCGCCCGCGCCCGCCTGCGCTAGGCCTGCGCCGATATGATGAACAACAGCGACCCCATCCGGGTAGACCTCCACCCGACGCACGATTATCAGGGCTACGGCCTGCGCGCTGGGAAGCCTTACCCGTTCGGGGCGGCCATTGTGCCGGGTGGCATCAACTTCTCGGTGTTCTCATACCATGCCACCGCCGCGTCGCTGGTGCTGTTCAATAAAGGCGAAACCGAGCCGCTGGTCGAAATCCCATTCCTGCCCGAATTTCGGGTCGGCAATGTGTGGTCGATGGTGGTCTTCAACCTCGACCCAGAACAAGTCGAGTACGGATTCCGGGTCGATGGCCCCTACGAACCGCATCGGGGACATCGCTTCGACCCGTCGCTGGTGCTGCTAGACCCCTACGCCCGCAAGATTACCGGGCGTGACGTGTGGGGCGAGCCGAAACAAGACGATTACCCCTACCCGCACCGCGCCCAAATCCCCTACGACGATTATGACTGGGGCGATGACCGCCAGCTCAATATCCCGCTGGAAGACCTCGTTATCTACGAGATGCACGTGCGCGGATTCACCCGCCACCCGTCGTCGGGCGTGCGCCACCCCGGCACGTTTGCGGCCATCCGCGAGAAAATTCCCTATTTCAAATCGCTCGGCGTCAACTGCATTGAGCTGATGCCCATTTTCGAGTTTGACGAGTGGGAGTACGACCGCTTCAACCCGTTCAGCGGCGAAAAGCTGATGAACTATTGGGGCTACAGCACGCTGGGCTTCTTCGCGCCCAAAGCTGGGTATGCCGCGTCGGGGCGCTTGGGGATGCAGGTGGACGAGTTTAAGGCGCTGGTGCGTGAGCTGCACCGCAACGGCATCGAGGTCATGCTCGATGTGGTGTTCAACCACACCGCCGAGGGCGACCATCGGGGGCATACCATCAGCTTTCGGGGGCTGGACAACAAGACCTACTATATGCTGACCCCGGACGGGCGCTACTACAATTTCAGCGGGACGGGCAACACGCTTAACTGCAACCATCCCGCCGTGCGGGCGATGGTGTTGGACTGCCTGCGCTATTGGGTGTCTGAATACCACATCGACGGTTTCCGCTTCGACCTCGCGTCGATTCTGGGGCGCGACGCCAACGGGACTCCGCTGGCGAATCCGCCCTTATTAGAGGCGCTGGCGCACGACCCGGTTTTGGCGCAAACCAAGCTGATTGCCGAGGCGTGGGACGCAGGTGGGATGTATCAGGTCGGGTCTTTCCCGGCCTATGGTCGGTGGGCGGAATGGAACGGAAAATACCGCGATACAATGCGCCGATTCCTGAAGGGCGACGCCGGCCAAGCATGGGAGGCGGCAGAGCGCATCCAAGGCTCGCCGGATATGTACGGCACACGCGGGACTCGCGCCTCGATTAACTTCATCACCTGTCACGACGGGTTCACGCTGCACGACCTCTACAGCTATAACCGCAAGCACAACGCGGCCAACGGTGAAGAAAACCGTGACGGCACGAACACCAACTACAGTTGGAACTGCGGCGTCGAGGGGGATACCGCCGACCCAAAAATCAATCACCTGCGCCGCCAGATGATGAAGAACGCAGTCGCCGTGCTGCTGGTCAGCCAAGGCGTCCCGATGATTATGATGGGCGATGAGGTCGGTCACAGCAAACAGGGCAACAACAACACCTACTGCCACGACAACGCGCTGAATTGGCTGGACTGGGGGCTGTTCGAGAAGAACGCCGACCTGTTCACCTTCTTCAAGCAGATGATTGCCTTCCGCAAGGCACACCCCATTTTGCGGCGGCGCGAACACTTCAGCCACCGCGACGAGGTGGGCAGCGGCTACCCGGACATCTCGTGGCACACCACCCAACCGTGGACGACCGATTGGTCGCCGCACAATCACACGCTGGCGCTGCTGCTGTGCGGCAAGCACGGAACACGCACCGGCATCTCCGGCGCACAGACTGACGATTACGTCTATATCGCCATGAACGTGCATTGGGACGACCATGATTTCGTCATCCCGACGCTGCCGGGCGGCATGGCATGGCATAAATTTGCGGACACCCACGCCGTCTCCCCGTATGACTGCTGCGCGCCGGGTGAGGAGTTCCTGCTTGACGACCAAGACACCAT
>JALONW010000442.1 GCA_025454725.1 Anaerolineae bacterium | reverse complement strand
GCGCACGAGGTCGCCTTCGGTGTTGTAGTAGCGCACCTGCCGGATGACCAGCGCGGCATCCTCGTTGGTGTTGTGGATGGCAAGCGTGACGGCCAGCTCCAACGAAGCGCCGTTAGGGTTCAGCAAGACCTGTGAGTAAGCCGGGACATAGACTCGCTGGCCGGTTACGATTTGCAGGTCGTTGGCCGTTACGGGCTGCACAACCTGCGCGGGTTGTCTCACCGGTTGTATGGGCTGGTCGCCCAGCGTGGGGTCAGCGCTGTTGGCCGATGGCGCGGCGTCACAGGCGGCCAGCACCCCCACAAGCAAGAGCATCATCAAGGTTAGCGGGCGGGGGTACATGGCAGCCTCCTTCAGTTAAGCGAAAAACGGGTTATTCAATGCCCCAAACGCGCACAACCGCGTCGTTGGAGAGGGTGTAGAGGCGGGTGGCGCTGCGGTTGAAGGCGACATCCAGCACACGCCCCTCAAACAGGCGCTCTTGCAGGGTGAAGGTGTCCAGCGTCGGCCAATCGACCAGCAGCAGGTCGCGGAAGTCGCCGAACGCCAAGATGCTCCCGTCCGGCGAATAAGCCAGCGCGGTAGCGATATTTGACTCTAGGTCACGCGAGCGCACCAGTGACCCGTCGGCGGGGTCGTGCAGCGTCAAGAAGCGGTCACTCCACGAGACGACCAGCCCGGTTCCGTCTGGCGTGAAGGCGAGTTGTTCAGCGCGTTCCTCACCAGACGTGATGGTCTCCAGCGGCGTATAGGTCGCACCGTCCCACATCAGCACGCCGCCCCCGCGCCACGCGACTGCGATGCGTGACCCGTCCGGGCTGAACGACAGCGCATCGGTGTAATCGCTGGGGGTGAGGTCAGCCAGCAGCGCGAGGTCAGGGAGGCTGTAGACCGCCGTCAAGCTGCCCGCCGTGCCGACCCGCCCGCCCTCCGCGCTGATGGTCAGCCGGGCGGCGCTGTTGGATAGGGGAACTTCGCTCACCAAGGTGTAGCCCGCTGTCTCATAGACGCGCAGCACGCGCCGCGAATACGAGATGACCAGATACGCGCCGTCCGGCGTGTAAGCGAGGTCGTTCACCCCACCGGCCACTGGGTCAGTGGGGAGAAGGGTCTCAGTCTCGCCCGCCAATGGGCTAACGAGGTCGATTTCGCCGGTACGGTAGCCCAGCGCCAGCCGACCATCCGGCGCAAGCGCCAGCGTGTTGATTGGGGTACGCATGTCGGTGATGAGGGGCTGGGCGGTCAGGTCCGCGCCGAACAGGGACATCCCAATGAAGGCTGACGCGCCCAAGAAACGGCCATCGGGCAGGGCGAAAAGTTCGGTCGGCAGTAGGTCTGTGGCGACGTTGGACACTTCCGCACCGGTGGTGATGTCCCAGCGGCGGAAGGCGCTGTCGGCCACGCCGATGAGCTGACCGGGCGCGTCGGGTGCGAAGGTCAAGCCCTGCGGCGTGATGCTGAAGCCTTCCGCAACCCACAGCGGCGCGCCGGTTGCAGCGTCCCACGCCCGCAGCACCCCGTCGAAGCTGGCACTGAACAGCGTGCTGGAATCTGGGCTGAAGACCATCTGGAAGATGTTGTTGGTGTGGTCGTTCATCTCGGCGACCAGCGCGCCGCTGAGGTCGAACAGGCGGACGACGCTGTAGCCTGCCGCAATGCGCGTCCCGTCTGGGCTGAAGACAAGGCTCTCAGCGCCGAAGAAGCCGACCTCGGCGGCGAACACCTCTGCGCCGCTGGCGACTTCCCAGACCCGCATGAAATCGTCCCAGCCGCCGCTGGCGAGGTATAAGCCGTCACCGCTAAAGTCCAAACTGGATACGGTGTCCCCGCCGTGACCGGGCAGAGTCGTCACCAACCCGCCAAGCGTGGTCTCATAAATGGCGATTTGACCGGCCTCGTCGCCCCAACTGCCGTAGCCGACCGCCACTTGGCTCCCGTCGTCGGACACGCTGACGGCGCGGGCATCAGCGTTGAGGCTGCCGACTACCAGCAGCGGCGTGCTCAGGTCGGCGGGGTCATAAATTCGCACGCCTCCCACGCCCATCGCGGCGGCGAAGCGCGTGCCGTCAGCGGACAGGTCAAAATCTTCCATCGCGCCCATCCCGTACTGCCCCATCAGGGTCAGGCGGTCGGCGGACAGCGGTGTAATCGGTTCGGGCTGTTGGGCGAGGGTCAGTGGGGCGAGCAGCGCCAGAATCAGGGCGAGCAAGCCCCCCTTTACGGTAAAAGGTCTCATCGGTGGGTTTCTCCTAGAAAAATCGGACTACGGTAAACATTCGGACGCCCACTCACGGCGTCCCACACCGCCCATCTTACCGCAAAACCCGTCCCACTGGGCAACATCTCCCCGCGTTATACTGGGCGTATCGAAATCTCACCCATCTGCCGGAGGCCACCCCCCAATGACCACCTCACCCGACCTCTCCCGCACCGCCCTGCTGATGATTGACGTGCAGGACGGCCTCGACCACCCAACCTACTGGGGCAAGCGCAACAACCCTCACGCTGAGGACAATATGGTGCGCCTGCTGGCGGCGTGGCGCGCCCACCAGCGCCCGATTTTCCACGTCCAGCACCTATCCACCAACCCGGCCTCCCCGCTGCGCCCCGACCAGCCGGGCAACGCCATCAAGGCCATCGTCGCGCCGCAGGGCGACGAGCCCCTGATTCAGAAGACGGTTAACTGTGCGCTGATTGGGACCGACCTCGAAGCGCGCTTGCGCGAGGCGGGCATCACCGAGCTGGTGGTGGTCGGGCTGACCACCAACCACTGCGTCGAGACCACGGCACGGGTGGCGGGCAACCTCGGCTTCACGGTCTATGTGGTCGATGACGCCACCGCCACCTTTGACCGCACCGGCTACGACGGCCAATATTTCCCTGCCGAGGCCGTCCATGCGCTGTCCCTCGCCAGCCTGCATGGTGAATTTGCCACCGTCGTCACGACCGACCAGCTTTTGGGCTGAAATTTTACCCCCCGTCACCGGGCGTTTGACGGTCTTGTTTGCGCTTGAGCAGTCGTGAGCCGATGTTCCCGCCGCTGTCATCCGACGGTTCTGGCGCGCTGACCGGGGTGGGCGGAGGCGCGCTGGGCTTGGGCGCAGGCGGGGGAGGCGCGTCTGACGCAGTGGTTTGCGCCGGCGGGTCGGCTTTGAGGCGTGAGCGCAGTGCGGCGGCGGTGCTGGACGGTGATTCTTCTACCGTTGCCGTTTGGCGGGCACGCTCGACCGCCTGTCGCAGGGTCGCCATGCGCCCGGTTGGGGTGGCAGCCTCG
>JALONW010000441.1 GCA_025454725.1 Anaerolineae bacterium | reverse complement strand
AGCTTGGCTGAGCCGTTGATACTCGATATTGGTGATACGACGCTGCTGCCGTAGAAGAGGAAGCGCAGTTTGCTGACGCTCAGAGAGGCCTAAGCGGGAGACGAAGGCTGGAGTCAGCCAATCGCGCCAGAGGGTGAGGATGAACTCGTGAAGTCGTAAGAACTGCTGCTTGCGATTAAAGACTTCATCGGGTGGTAGGTCCGTACTCTCAATGTCGGGCAAATCGTCTAGTGGGGTAGTTGCCCGGCGATACTGAGCCCGGTAATGCTGCTGCACCTCATTGCGTGCGATACGGAATAACCATGTCGCGAATGACCCCGCCCCTCGATACTCAAAGTGGGTAATCGCTTGGATCAACTTCACGAAGATGGCCGCTGTTAGGTCTTCCGCATCTTGCTTACTCCCAACTCGGTAGGCGGTATAGGCAAATACCCGTGGGAAGTAATGACGATATAGGGCTTGGAAGGCATCTGGTGTTGTCCGTATCTGTAATAAAAGCGTGTGTTCTTCGTCCGGTGATAACGGATTTTGCATAGGGTTTGTCCTGCCTATCTTTTGTCTCCATCGACATCATCCGCCTGTTCACTTATTAAAACGTCGCTATACACCCATTTACTGCACTTGAAAAAATTTGATGAAAAAAGAAAAGGACGTGCTTTTGCACGTCCTAACCTACCTTTTTGGCATGAAAGTTGGTGTTCCAATCACGGTTTCACAAGCGTCAGGCGCAGATGGTTGAGAAACGCCTGCGGCGGCGGCGGGAAGTAGCGCGTCGCGTCGCGGACAGCTTTTAGGGTGCGTTGGAGCGTTGCTCCCTCGACCTTGAGCGCGTGCAGCACCCCGAAACCCTGCTCTTGGCGAATGGCGTATTCTGGCAGGATGGTCACACATGGCCCTGCCGCCACCGACCGCTTGATGGTCTCGACGTTATCGAATTCGGCGCTGATGCTGTAGCTCACGCCGTGACGGCGCAGGGCGTCTTCCAGCCATTGGCGGCTGCGGCTCGATTTTTGGCGCGTGATGAAGGTTTGTCCAGTCAGCTCAGCCACCGGCACATCACTGCGCCCCCACCACGGGTGCTGTTTGCCGACCACCAGCCACTGCTCGACCTCTTGCAGCGCTGTGACGGTCAGCCCGCCGAGGCTGGGGTCAATTTCACCCTCAATCAGCGCCAAATCTGCCGCACCGGACTGCACCGCGCCGACCACTCTCGGCGTGATGTCGGTCTCTAAGCTGACCGAGACGTTGGGGTAGCGCGCTCGGAAGCTGACAATCCAGTCCGGGAGCTGATAGACACCGACGCCGGGTGTGGCGGCCAGCTTGAGCGCCGCACCGGTCAGATTGTGGACGTTGGTGGCGGCGGCCTGCGCCTCCTCAGTCAGTGACATGATTCGGCGCGCATAGTCCAACAGCACATGGCCGGTTTCGGTCAACGATGCGCCCCGGCGGCTGCGCTCGAACAGCGATGACCCCAAAACCGCCTCTAAATCGGCGATGTGCTGGCTGACGGCAGATTGCGTCATTAGCAGGCGCTCGGCGGCGGCGGTAAAACTGCCCTCTTTGGCGACCTGTAAAAAAATATAGAGTTTGTGGAAGTCGAGCATGTCAAAACCTCTTTTTCGAGTGATGAGGGGGAAGTGAAATAGGTAGATGGGTAGAGCGGACAGCAATGCTCTTTAACAAACGAATACGGAGATTCAGGATTGTTCCGTCACGGACGCCCCATTGGGCGTCCCTACAAATCAGGTCAAGCTGTAGGGACGCGCAACGGCGCGTCCGCCGAAAGTTAAATCTGTATTCGTTTATCAAATTGCATTAGGGATGACACCCTCATCACTAGTTCTTTTTCATCAGTATAACTTATGGGAACCATCGGTCGGCAAGGATGAATAACCTGCCGCCTTCAGCCTATGCTTAGGTCATCAGATGAAAGATAGGTTTCACGGGAGGCCGGTTCAAAGATGGCAAAGCGCAAAGCAAAACAGACACAAACTCAGCGTAGGTCGTGGGTGGTCGTGGCATCGCTGGTCGGTATTGGGTTATTAGCCATCTTTTTGATGGCATCACGTCCCGCCGAAAACACCCCGACCATTGCGGCGCTGTCGCCGCAGCAGTATGTGGCCGATTTCGCCCAGACTGACCAGCCGCACCTGTTGATTGATGTGCGCACACCGCAAGAATTTGCCGAAGGCCACATCCCCGGCGCGGTCAATATCCCTGTCGAGTCGCTTGCTAATCGCCTTGCCGAAGTCCCGCAGGGGCAACCGGTGGTGGTTTACTGCCGGTCAGGCAACCGCAGCGCGACCGCCTCGCAGATTTTGGCGGGCGCGGGTTACACCAGCATCTACGACATGGGCGCAATTTTCGACTGGCAGGCCGCCGGTCTGCCGCTTCAGTAACCTCACTTCCCACACGAGCTAAGGACGTCACCCTATCATGAATATCTTCAACAAACTGTTTAGCGGCGGCGTTGCTTCCATCAGCCCCGAAGAAGCCGAGGCCAAGCTGAACGGCGGCCAGCCGCCCTTCCTGCTCGATGTGCGCTCA
Organism: Anaerolineae bacterium; assembly: GCA_025454725.1. Classification (GTDB taxonomy): domain Bacteria; phylum Chloroflexota; class Anaerolineae; order Aggregatilineales; family Phototrophicaceae; genus Flexicrinis. The sequence continues at coordinate 727 of JALONW010000441.1, read as the reverse complement.
CAAGCTGAGTTCCGCGAGGCGCACATCAAGGGCGCGAAGCTCATCCCGCTGGACGAACTGCCGCGCCGGATGGGAGAACTGCCCAAAGACCGCGACATTTTGGTGGTGTGTCGGTCGGGTGCGCGCAGCGGCATCGCCGCGGGACAGCTCAACGCGGCGGGCTTCACCGTCACCAACCTCTCTGGCGGGCTGATGGCTTGGAGCCAGCGTCGCCTGCCGTTGGTCAGTGGCAAATAGATAAGCAAAACCGATAGTAATCATCGGTCAACCGATAGCGATACCGTTACCGCTTTGGCTTATGCTGGTGGTAACGGTACTTAAACAGTAAGGCAAGGTGTCCCCATGATTCTCCGCTACTTCTACGACGACAAATTGGCGCAGGCATCCTACATGGTCGGCTGTGCCAAGACCGGTGAAGCCCTCATCATCGACCCGATGCGCGACATCAGCACCTATCTGGATGCGGCGGAAAAAGAAGGCGTCCGCATCACGCATGTGGCCGAGACGCACATCCACGCCGATTACGTCAGCGGTGGGCGCGAATTGGCCGCCGCGACCGGCGCAACACTCTACGTCAGCGACTGCGGCACACCCGACTGGAAATATGCGTTTGCCGATCAGCACGGTGTGATGGCTGTGCGCGACGGCGACTCGTGGAAGGTCGGCAATATCCGCGTGGAGGTCATGCACACCCCCGGCCACACGCCCGAACACATCGCCCTCGTCA
>JALONW010000440.1 GCA_025454725.1 Anaerolineae bacterium | reverse complement strand
GAACTGGCACGCATCGAAGAAGACATCCTCGACCTTGAAGGCGACGACGAGGGCAGCGACGAGTTGGAGCGCCTCCAGCTCCAAGCCGAGGGGCTGCGCCAGACACTGGACGACCTCAAGGCCAACTGGAACACCGAGACCAACCAGCCGCGCCTGACCTACGACGACATCGCCGAGGTTGTGGCAATGTGGACGGGCATCCCGGTTCGCCGTATGGCCGCTGACGAGACCACCCGTCTCGTTGAGATGGAACTTGCGCTGCACAACCGCATCGTCGGCCAGCACGAGGCCATCGAAGCCATCAGCAAGGCCGTCCGCCGCAGCCGCGCAGGTCTCAAAGACCCGCGCCGTCCCATTGGAACGTTCATGTTCCTTGGGCCGACCGGCGTCGGTAAGAGTGAGCTGACCAAGACGCTGGCCGAATTCATGTTCGGCAGCGAAGAGGCACTCATTCAGCTCGACATGAGCGAGTTCATGGAGCGCCACAGCATCGCCCGTTTGGTCGGTGCGCCTCCGGGATACGTCGGTTACGAAGACGCCGGGCAGCTCACCGAGGCCATCCGCCGTCGCCCGTACAGCATCGTCGTGTTTGACGAAATCGAGAAGGCGCACCCAGAGGCCTTCAACATGCTGCTACAGGTGATGGAAGAAGGCCGTCTGACCGATGCGCGCGGCCGCAAGGTCGATTTCCGCAACGCCATCATCGTGATGACCAGCAACGTCGGCGCAGACACCATCAAGCGCGGCGCGAACCTCGGCTTCTCGGTGGTCGGTGATGAGGAGCGCAACGAAAACCAGCAGTACGCCGACATGCGCAAAAACGTGATTGAGCAGCTCCGCCGGGTCTTCCGCCCAGAGTTCCTCAACCGCGTGGACGCCACCATCGTCTTCCGCCCGCTGACCCGTGGCGAAATCAAGTCGATTGTCGAGCTTGAAATCCGCAAGGTCAGTGAGCGCCTGATTGAGAACGCCATCACCCTTGACCTCGCCCAAGAGGGTCAGGAATGGCTGGCCCAGCACGGCTACGACCCCGAGTTTGGCGCTCGCCCGCTGCGCCGCCTTATCCAAAACGAGGTCGAGGACAAGCTGAGCGACGGCATCCTGTCGGGGCGCTTCACCCTCGGCAGCGTCGTCCGCATCACGACCGACAAGGAAGGCAACCTCTCGCTCCAGCGTGAGGACGAGAACGGTGACAGCGAGGGCGAACCTGCCGAAGCCGATACCGAGCCGACCGTCTAACGAAAAACCCCGCCAGACAACATCCCCCACTTCCGCAAGAGGTGGGGGATGTTTTGTTTTGGGGTACCGTTCGCGTATGCAACCCAAACCCCGTGCGCGCCGTATCGTTTTCGAGTAAGCTGTGCGGATAAACATGTCAACACAGCTTACAATCCAGATGATGGTCTGGAAGGGAGAAACCATGCGCCGTCTCATGATGTTAGGGCTGTTGCTGTTTGTGACCGTTTGGGGGGTTGCTGCACAGAGCGCCGGGCCGCGTGGCAGCGACCCGCTGCCCCTGCCGCCCAACCCAGAGGCTTGGCTCGACCTGAGCCAAGAGGAATTGCTTGAAATCCTACAGAACCCGGATGCGCTGGGTATCTTCTTCGCAGATGTTGTACCGCTGCTGCTTGAAGATATGCGCGCCGAGGTTGCCCCGCAGCTCGAACAATTCAATGAGGAATTGGGCGTGGCGTGGCAAACACCCATCACGCGGGGCGTATTGGGTGTGTTGGGGCTGCTGCTCTTGGTGCTGCCTCACCGCCTCAATTTCTTGGGCTGGTTTTTCGTCGGTATCGTCGCCGGGACGGTGGTCGTCCAGACCGGGGCGGCCAACGCCATCCTACAGAATGTATTCCCCGGTGAGCAGCAGCTCCAGACGGGCATCGTCGGCGTGGTGATTGCGCTGGGGCTGGTGGCGATGACGGTCGGTTTCTCGCTAAACCTCGTCTATTTCCTTGGTTTTGTCCTCGCGGGCGGTCTGGCTGGGGCGCTGATTGGCGCACAGGTGTTGAACGGGGGTATCTTAGACTTCACCACCCCCGTCGTGATTGTCCCGGCAGTCATAGGCAGCATCGCCATGTCCTACGCAGCCGGGCGCGGCTATACGTTGGTGGCGGCTGTCCTCGGCGGCATAATGCTGGCGGTCGCGCTTGGGCTGCCGCTGGCGTTCGGGCTGTTGTTGGCCGCCATCAGTATGGTGGTGATGTTGGCGCGAACCCGCTACCGCAAGGCCTTCCAGCGCAAGCCCATTGAAAAGCTGGACCTTGAGGAGGGGCGCGTGCGCTTGGAAGGTCAAAGCAAGCCCAAGCGCCCCGGCGACCCCGCCACCATGAAGACCATGCATGACGATTCCAACAACTCTCCCTTCAAGACGCTGTAGACCTGTTTTGTGAGCAAAAAGAGGAAGCCCGATGACCCAACACAGCTATAAAGACTACGCCGATACCCGCATCTATAACCCCGTGCTCGCCTACTCACCCGATGGGACGAAAATCGCCCATGTCACCAACGAGTCGGGCCAGTTCAACCTGTGGGTGATGGATTCCGGCGGCGGCGGCAAGCGCCAGCTCACGCACTACACTGACAATACCGTGCGTGCCGTCAATTGGTCGCCAGATGGGGCAAATATCGTGTTCAGCGCCGACCACGACGGTGACGAGCAGATGCAGCTTTACACCCTCAATCTCGCCAGTGGGGAGATTACCCCGCTGCGCCATACCCCGGCGCGTCAGCACCTGCTGAGAGGCTACTCGCCCGACGGTCAATGGGTGGCGTATGCCGCCAACGACCGTGAGCCGCAGGACATGGACGCGCAGCTCATCAACCTTCAGACCGGCGAACACCGCCGCTTGAACAGCGGCATGTTTTCAGTGGTGGCCGACTGGTCGCAGGACAACCGCTATGTGACAGTGTTGGAACTCCGCAGCAACACCGACTCGGCCATCTGGTTGTATGACCTTGAAACTGCCGAGTTCAAAAAATTGGTTGAATCGGCCTCGCGTGAGGGCGCACAGCATTACGCAGTCGGCTTTTCGCCCGACGCCAGCAAGGTCTACTTCCTCAGTGACGAGGGGCGCGAGTTCACTGGGTTGGGCGTCTACGACATTACCAGCGGGGAGCGCTCGTGGGTGGAAACGCCCGAAGCCGATGTCGAAAACGCGGCTGTGACCAAAAGCGGCCTGCTGGTCTGGGTGCTCAACACCGACGGGGCCAGCACGCTGCACGCCCGTGACCTAACCACCGGTCAAGCTGTCACTATGCCCACGCTGCCGCTGGGTGTCGTCACTGGG
>JALONW010000078.1 GCA_025454725.1 Anaerolineae bacterium | reverse complement strand
GTTGAGGGGCCTCAACGCGCTGGTTTTGTGCCGTTGCGCCCTTGACCCATCCAGCAAATGTGATAAACTATTTTATATGTTGGGCGCTTAGCTCAGTTGGTCAGAGCGTACGGCTCACATCCGTGAGGTCAGGGGTTCGAGCCCCTTAGCGCCCACAAAAAAACACCCCATCCAGCTTTGGATGGGGTGTTTCATTTTGCGCGTAAACCGATTAACAGCCCGAACAGTACGGCTGGTCGGGGTCGGCCACGTTGATGACGCTGGGCGTCACCCCTCGCCCGGCCAATTCCTCGACGACGCGGCGATAGACCATAATTTTAACCGGCATATCAAGGCCGCTGCCGAACCACGCCTGCCAGCCGCCGTTATCGCGGAAGCCCAGCCCCAGCAGCGGGTCGTAGCGCAGGCGGCGCTCGTCTGGCACAAGTTGAACAAGCTGGCGCGCCCCGTCGATGACATCTTGTGGGATACGGTCATTGAGCGAAATCACCCCTTCGATGTCGCGGGTGACGATGGTAATCAGGTCGGGGCGTTCTTGCAGCGGCGCAGTCAAGACCCGCCCGTGGATGTCCACCCATGCCTCTACGTCGTTCTGATTCCAGAGTACGGCGGGTTGGCGCTCAACGATGCGAATCCGCACGAGGTCGGGCGGCCAGCCGAGGATGACCTCAGCCTCGGCGATGGTGGGAATTTCGAGCAACCCCCGTCGCACCTCTTCGGCGTCAATGTCGAGGACGTGCTTACCGGCCACCCCGCTGTAGGTATAGACCGTCACGGCATCAAGATAACCTGCCCCGCTGAGGGCAATCCCACGCACAATGAAGATGTCCGCCGTCATCATCAGGAACAGCATGAGGCTTAGGCTGGCGAGCATCAGGCCAGAGATGAAGCGCCAGTTGATGGCGTTCTGGCGCGCCCCGTGCTGGATGGAAGGCGCTTCATTCAGCGCTTCGGGCCGCAGGACACCGACAGCACGGTCGGAGCGCTCACGACGCGGGCGAGGGGACGTACTGCTGCTCATGCGGCCATCCATGCGGGGAGCTTGTGGCCGAGCGGATGACCCAGCACGCGGTAGAGCTTGCGGGCTTCTTCCCAAGTTTCCGCCGCGTCCGGCTGACCCGCCGCCGTCAAAAGCTGGCTGAGGGCGCTCAGGGCGTCAGCGGTCAGACGCTTGAGGCCGACCACGCGGATGGCCGGGAGCAGCGCCTTCAGCCGGGCAATGGCTTCCTGCGACGCGGTCTCACGCTCGGCCAGCGCTAGCGCAATCTGGGTGCGGTAGTGCGCCTCGGCATCAATCTCCAGCGGCGCAAAACTGGCGGCGTCGGCCAGCCATGTCAAGGCGTCGTCATGGTCGCCAGTTTTGACGGCGTGCAGCGCGGCGTTGACGCGGATAATGGCCTGCCAGCGCGGCGGGTCGGTCGGGCGCAAGGTGTTGAGAGCGCGCAGGTGGAGCTTGCTGGCCTCGGCCATATCCCCGAGGTCTGCCGTGACCTGCGCGAGGTTGCTGATCTGGACGGCCACCTGAAGCGCCAACCCACTGCGCTCCGAGAGCTGGACGGCATAGGCCAGCGCCGACTGCGCCCGCGAGGTGCGCCCCGTCACCCACTGAAACCAGCCGAAATTGCCCTGACGAGTCGCATCAGCGGCGTCATCGTGGGTCTTCTGGGCGATTTGGATGGCCTCGGTGAAGAACGACTCGGCGGTCTCTAGGTCGCCCTTCTCGACATATGCCCCAGCCGCATTGGATAACACGACCCCTCGCGTCGTTAAATCGTCGGCCCGACTGACCAACATCAGCGCCTGCTCGAAATCCTTAAAAGCGCGGGCGGCCTGCCCCATCGCAAGGCGGGCATTGGCGATGTCACAGTACAGGCGCGCCACCACCAGTGGCTCGGCCAATTCCTCGTACAGATGGAGCGATTCTGTCCACAACTTGACCGCTTCGCCCCAGCGCATCTGGCGGACGCGCATCAGCCCGTAATCACGCAGAGCGCGGGCGCGGTGAGCGAGATTGGAGTCGGCGGCGGGGTCGTTCATCGCCTGATACAGCGCATCAGCAGCGACGGTTTCATCAGTGTCGAGGTAAGCGGCAGCCAGCGCACGGCGCACCTCAAAAGCAGCATCGCCCGCCTCAGCAGCGGCGCGCAGGTGCGGGATAGCGTCATCGGCACGCCCGACTGCCTGAAGCGCCATGCCCAGCGCACCGCGCACCCGAACATCATCGGGGTAAAGCGAAACAGCCTGTTCAGCATAGGCCAGCGCGTCGGCTTTCTTATCCAGTGTCAAGCAGACCTCGACCGCCAGTCGCAGCACTTCACGGCGCTCTGGCGCATCGGGCGGCATGAGCGCGATAGCCTTCTCAAGCTGATTGTAGGACTCGGTGGGGTGGTCAAGCGACTGGGCGCGGCGCGCCAAGACGACATGCAGCCGCCGCTGGTCGCCGCGTGAGCGCATCTGTTGGGCCAGCCGAAGTGCCCGTCCCAAGAGCTGGTCGCCCTCGCTGGTCTCACCGTTGGCAATCTGCACCTCGCCCAGCCGCCCGACAAAATAGGCGGACAGTTCAATATCGCCGCTCTGATGGAGCTTCTCCAGCCCTTCTTTGAGCAGGTGCGCGGCATACGAGGCGTTGCCCTCGTCAAAATAGATTTCAGCGAGGTGGCACTGCGCACGCGCCTCTGCACCTAGCGACTTGGCGGTCACGGCTTCGGCTTTGGCCTGCTCGAAGCGCTCACGGGCAACCTGTAAATCGCCCTGCTGATAGGCCATGACCCCCAACATCACCACAGCATAGGCGCGCTGGACGGACTCCCCCGCCCCGCTACGCGCCATAATCTCGGTCAATAAGCTTTCGGCTGTCGCATCATCATGCTGGCGCAGCATAATATCGGCGCGGTGCAGCTCCAACAGCCCTTTGACAGTCTCGGCTTCTGCACCGCCTACCGTGTCAATCAGTTCATTTGCCCGGTCCACTGCCGCCAGCGCGATGTCATACTCCTCACTGCGCTTGGATGACCGAATCACTTCCATTGCAGCGCGCAGGTTGGTCAGTTCTGGGCGCTCCTCGCGCACCAAATCCAGCCCAACCCACTGCGCAAGTCGCTCAACCCAGTTCATCACAGAAAAACCTTCATCACCTTTAGCTTCATCCCCCTAGTTTACCCCACAAACGCCGCCCACGGGGATGATGAAGGGATGAGGGCGCGGTATCCCTGTCCAGCACTAACCGCGCCGCGCCTCTAGTTCCTCTTTCAACACATTTTGGATGGCCTGCGGGTTGCCTTTGCCCTGCATGGCCTTCATGCACTGGCCGAACAGCGCTTGGAACAGCTTCTCTTTGCCGCTGAGGTACTCCGCAACCATCGGAGCGGCCTTGTCCAGCACCCCACGCACCACATCGCGGATTGCGCCCTCATCGCTGACCTGTTCGAGGCCGAGTTCCTTGACCAGCGTCGGCGCATCCTTGCCAGTCTCCCACATCTGGGCGAGGACGGTGTTGGCGGTGTTGTTGTTGACAGTTCCCTTTTGGATGAGGTCAATCAGCCCAGCCAGCGTCAGTGGGGTGATGGTCATCACGCCGATTTGGTCGTAGCCAACGCCAGCCTCGTTCATCTGGCGGAACAGCGCGCCGAGCATCCAGTTGGCGGCCTGTTTGGCCGGCGCACCGGCGCTGATGACCGCCTCGAAATAATCCGAGATAGCGCGGTCTTCGGTTAAGCGGCGCGCCTCATACGCGCTGATGCCATAATCAGCGGCGTAGCGCGCCTGCTTGGCGTCCGGCAGTTCCGGCAGCGACTCGCGGATGCGCGCCACCCACTCGCGGCTGACTTCGACGATGGGCAGGTCGGGTTCGGGGAAGTAACGGTACTCGTCGGCGCGCTCTTTGTAGCGCTGCACGACGATTTGGTTTTTGGCCTCGTCCCAGCCGAGCGTAGCCGGTTTGACCGTCCCGCCGCTCTCGTACTGCTTAATCTGCCATGCGACCTCCGCGTCGATGGCTCGTACCATGCTGCGGATGCTGTTGAGGTTCTTAATCTCGCGCCTCATGCGGTACTCAGTATCGTCCTTGTGCATCACACTGACATTAGCCTCGAAGCGCAGGACACCCTTGCTCATGTCGCCGTGGTTGACGCCGAGGTATTGCAGCAGGGCGCGCAGCTTGCGGGCGTAGACTTCCGCCTCTTCGCTGCTGAAGATGTCCGGCTCAGTGACAATTTCCAGCAGCGGCACGCCCGCCCGGTTGTAATCGACCAGCGAGGAACCGTCGCCCATATGTGTCAGCTTGCCGGTATCTTCCTCAAGGTGGGCGCGGCGCACACGGATGCGCTTGCTCGTCCCGTCGCTGAGTTCGATGTCCATATAGCCGTCCACCGCCAGCGGGCGGTCGTACTGGCTAATCTGGTAGCCCTTCGGGAGGTCGGGATAGAAATAACTCTTGCGCGAAAACTGGTTATAGGGCGGGATTTCACAGTTCAGCGCCAAGCCGACCATCATGCCGTAGTCGATGGCTTGCGCGTTGACGACCGGTAGCGTCCCCGGCAGCCCCAATGACAGCGCATCAACAGCGGTATTGGGCCCAGCCTCTACGCTGTCCACCACCGGGCAGGCGCTAAACATTTTAGATTCGGTGAGCAGTTCGGCGTGGACTTCCAAGCCGATAATGGTCTTCCAGTCGGACATACGGTCATTATCCTTGGGGTGATGGGGTCGGAATCGTTTGGTTTATGCACCTTTGGCACGATTATACCCCGTTTCGCGGGTAGGTCAGGCAGGCCACTTAAAGCCGAAATCGCGCCGTTTGAGTTTGCACATACGCCCGTCGGGGTGGTGCCAGACAATTCCCTCGACGAGGTGATTTTCCAGCCATACTTTCAAGTCATCAAAGCTGCGCGGGGCATCTTCGATGACCTGTTCACCATGTTTCCACAGCTCATGGCGCGCCAACTGATGCGGGTTGCCCTGCACCTTGGGGCCAACCAATTCATATGTGCCGTCGGGGAGATTGCCCATATTCTCGAACGCTTCGCGGTGCCAGCGGTCTTCTGCGCCGTCACCAACAGGCAGCCAACCCGGCCAATGTCCCGTCACGGAATCGGGGTCTTGAGCGGGGACAAACCCCGCCGGGGGCTGCTTCCCGTCTTTAGCGTCGTAGCGCTTGTAGAGTTTACCGTCTTGAACGAGGGAGCTTGTCCCGTCAATCTTGAGGGTGGCGACACCTTGACCTTGCAGCACCCACTCGCAACCTTGGACGACCTCGTTGTAGACGAGGCGCGTACCGTCGTAGTCACGTTTAAAAAGGCTGGGGATTTTCTGCATGGTGGTTCTCCTCTCAAAGATATAGGGATGATATGTCCCTACGGCGCAGCGAGCCGTAGGGTGGCCTGAACATTCCCGTTGGCGTCCGATAGGGTGACGACATCGCCGAGGTCGCCCCAGACGGCACGGGTTAAGCCCCAAAATTTCAAAACTGGCGTATTCTGTCCGACCTGCGTCCGCACTTCGATAATGCTGTCGTTAAACAGACGCCCCTCGGGAAAGGTGTAGACATTGCCGTCGAGGTCGCGCAGTGTCCAGCCGGTCAGGTCTACCGTCGCGCCCCGGTTGTAGAGAATGACGGCTTCGGTGGTGATGTCGCCGGTGCCGATGATTTCCTGAATCTCGACCTGTGCATTGGCTGCGGTCGGCGCAAGTGTCACGGTCGGGGTCAGCGACGGGGTGGGCGTATTGGTTGGGCCAGCGGGTGTCCCGTCGGCTGTGGCTTCGCCCTCAGCGGTGGTTTCTTCGGTCGCGCTTAAGTCAATGGGTGACTCGATGAGCGCGCAGCCTTCCAGCGGCACGACCAAAACCTGTCCAATCTGAAGGAAACGGGCGTCATCCTCGGTCAAGCTGTTGGCCGCCAAGATGTCATCAATAGTGACCCCGTAGATTTCGGCCAGAAGGCCGGGGCTTTCACCCTCTGCCAAGCGGTGAAGCTGACAGTTGGCCGGGAGCGCCGCTTGAGTCGAGGCCAACTCCGGGTCGGCGGCAATGGATGGGTCTTGGGTCGGGTTGGGTGCTGAAACCAGCGGGTTACTCGTGCCAGCCGTCTCGGTCGAACCACCCTCCGGCGTCGGCGCTGCTGGGTCAAGCACGCCGGTCGGGAGTGAGGCAATTTGTCCCGGCAGCGGCGTTGCCGTCACAATCCGCACCGGCACGGTGGCGAATGGGTCGGGTGTGGCGGTGATGATGATTTGGACGGTGGCGAACTGTTGGGGCTGGTCAACAGGCGCGGTGGGTGACCCCATCGCGCTGATGACCGCGTAGGCCACCCCCGCCGTAATCACGATGTTCAACACGACGAACGTCAGGAATGCACGGGCGCGCATAGAGCCTCCTCGCAGCAATTGATTACAAAAACGGGGCGCTTCCGCGCCCCGCTGCACCTATTTCTTAGTCGTTGGACTGGCGCTTGCGGCGCAGGAAGGCCGGGATGTCGGTGTTGTCATCTTGGCGCGGCTCCACAGGCTGCATCGGGCGCGGGGCCGGTGCAGGAGGCGGCGGGGGCGCGGCTTGGCGCGGCGGTTGGGCGGGCGGCTGCTGGGGAGCGACCGGTTGCTGCGGGCGCGGCGCACTGTAGCTGGGGTTCTGCTGTGCAGGGGCGCTGCTGCGGAGGTTCCCCTGCGCCCCGGTGTTAAAAGATTGTCCGGCGAACCCCTCGCCCGGTTTGCGGGCGCGGCCTTGCTCGAAGCCGGTGGCAATGACCGTAATCCGCACTTCGTCGCCCATGTTCTCGTCAATCTGCGCGCCGAAGATGAGGTGCACATCTGGGTGCGCGCTCTCACGCACGATTTGGGCGGCCTCGTTGACCTCTTGCAGGCTGAGGCTGCCGCCGCCGGTGATGTTGAACAAGATACCGCGTGCGCCGTCGATGGTGACATCGAGCAGGCCGTTGTGGATGGCCTGACGCGCTGCATTCATGGCGCGGTCGTCACCGCTGCCACGACCGACCGCCATCAGCGCCGCGCCGCCTTCGCTCATGATGGTGCGGACATCGGCGAAGTCGAGGTTAATCAATGCCGGGACAGTGATGAGTTCCGAAATGCCTTGGATGCCCTGCCGCAGCACGTCGTCGGCGAGGCTGAAAGCCTGCTGAAGCGTCGCATTCTTGTGCGCGATGCTCAAGAGACGGTCATTGGGGATGACAATCAGCGTGTCCACTTGGCTCTTGAGCGACTCAATGCCGCTTTCGGCGTGAACAGTCCGCTTGCTGCCTTCAAAGGTGAACGGGCGAGTCACGACACCGATGGTCAGCGCGCCTAATTCCTTGGCAATCTGGGCGACGACTGGCGCAGCGCCCGTCCCCGTCCCGCCGCCCATACCCGCAGCGATGAAAACCATGTCTGCGCCGCGTAGGACTTCGTACAGCTCTTCCGAGCTTTCCTCAGCGGCCTTGCGACCGACTTCCGGCATCCCGCCCGCGCCGAGGCCGCGGGTGGTCTTATCACCGACGCGGACGCGCACCTTGGCCTTGGAGTTGTTGAGCGCTTGGTTGTCGGTGTTGACGGCGATGAAATCGACACCGGCCAAACCCTCTTGAATCATGCGGTTGACCGCGTTACCGCCGCCCCCGCCGACCCCGACGACCTTAATTTGGGCAAAACCTTCTCGTAGCGAATCGCTGTAATCCATGATTGTTCCCGCCCCCCTCCGATATTTAGCGTTTTGGGTGATGTGTGGGCTTATGTTTACCTGAAAATGATGGCTGTTGCTGCCGTGGTGTGACGCGGGCTTCCTGAAAAGTATCCCACACTATCCCAACCCGGACGGCGGCAGACCATGCGTTCAGTGTACCGATAATCCCCCCCATCGGCAAGTGGTACGGATGGGTGAATCCCGCAAAAGTCCGCCAGACGCGGGGTTTTCTGGCAGACCAAGGGCAAAAATTTGTTTTTTCAAACCCCAGCGGTTGGGCTGAGGTGTTTTTTTTAGTCACCCACCTCTGGGCGCTCGTAAAATAAATAATCCTGTGCGAAGGTTGGCCCACCCAGCCGGTGAATGAAGCCCAGCGCTTGGGCGCGGTGGTCGGTGCTGTGATTAATCACCTGATGGATGGCCTCCCACACCGCCCATGGTTCGGTCTTGTCCGGCCAAAATTCAGGTTTGACGCGGCGCTCCAACTCGGCATCGGTCAGGCGGGTAGCGTAGGCGCGCATGATGGCCTGAGCCTCGGTAATTTTGGGGCGCAACTTGTCCAGCGATGAGCAATCTTCTTCGGTGAAGAAGTGGTATTCCCCACTGCTGAGGAAGTGGAACCACCAATACTGGACGCCGAACAGATGCGCCACCTGCATCAGCGTCGTCCCCATCGAGTAGCCGAAATCGTGATTGAGCTGCTGCTCGCTCAATTTTCCCACACACCGCACGAGCTGGCGGTCCGCCCAGAGGTTGGCCTCAATCATCTTGACGTAATGCGCTGCCCCCATGTTCCCCCACTTGGCTGCTGATGTGACTATTAAAGAATAGAACAATAATTCTAATTGTGCAAGTTTTAGGGATTATGGCTATAGTTCAAGTCAGCTTAGACCGTTTGGGAGGTGGTGGGTGATGGGCAAAGATATTTTTGTCTCGTATTCGCGGCGAAACCAAGCGGTATGCCGCAGTTTGGTGGCCGCCCTCGCCCGCACCGAAAGCGATACATGGGTCGATTGGGAAGGTATTCCCCTATCGTCAGACTGGTGGAGCGAAATCCAGCGCGGCATTGAGGAGGCAGAGACCTTCCTTATTTTGCTCTCCAATGACTGGCTGGCCTCGCCGGTCTGCCACCTAGAGGCCGCTTACGCCCGCCGCTTCAATAAACGCATCGTGCCGGTCGTTTACGGGAAAATTGACAGTGACGACACGCTGAAAGAACTCACCGACCGCGAGTTAGACCTCGCCGTGGTGGACCTATTGGACGGACAGGCGCTCGACGCCCTCGCCCGCGACAACTGGCGCGCCCTGAGCAAGATTAACTGGGCGTTCTACCAAGAAGATGACTTTACCGAGGGCGCATCAAAATTACTGGCGGCGCTCCAGACTGACTTGAACCATGCGCGCACCCACACCCGCCTGCTCAACCGGGCGCTGGAATGGCAGCGCGGCGGCCAAGATGTCAGCCTACTGCTGCGCGGAATCGACCTCGACCAAGCGGTCGGGTGGCTGGCCTATGAGAAGGGGAAAGAACCCTTCATCACCGACCTGCACACCCAGTACATCGACGCCTCGGTCGCCCAGCGCAAGACCGAGGAAGACGCGGTACGCGAGCAGCAGGTGCGGGAACTGGCGCTTAAGGCGCGGGCGCTCAACCGGGCACGCCTGCTGATTGCCAGCCTCGGCGTATTTTTGGTGGTTGCCGCGCTGTTGACCGTATTTGCACTCCAACAGCGCACCGAGGCCATCGAACAGGCCGAGCGTGCCGACCGCGAGGCGCAGATTGCCAAAGCCCGCGAGGTCGCGGCGCAGGCGCTGGGACTGATGGGCAACCGCCCGGCACAGGCCGCGCTCCTCGCAATCGCTGCCTACCAAACCGCGCCAGTATTCGAGACCGAAAGCGCGCTGCTGACGCTGGTCGGTGAGGTGCAGGGGCGACTGAAGGCCTATGAAAATCTGTCGGGTTCAAGTATGACTGGGCTTACCTACAGCCCGTCTGACCGCTGGCTGGCGGCGAGTCACGCCTTCGGTGAGGAACGCCTAACTTTATTAGACGGTGCAACCGGGGAAGTCGCCTCCCGTTTGACCGGAGAAGGTGTGGGTGTTTTGGCCGTCCACTTCCTCGACGACGAAACCCTGTTATTCGCGCACGCAGCGGGCGTTTCGGTTGCATCGGTCGGCCCGCAGGCACAACTTACCGACATCAGCCAACGCTTCAGCTTCGAGTCGCCGCCTGAACAAGCCGCCTTCAGTTTAGACGGAGCGCGGGTGACAACCGCTGTCCGTACGGCTGATGGTCTACTCGTTCAGGCTTATGACAGCGCCAATGGTGAGGTGATGGTGAGCACCGTGCTGGGAACAGCAGACAGCACATTCATCCGGTTCAATTTTCACCCAAGCAAGCGCTACTTCATCGTCAACCTGACATTTTCGCCCCCACAGCTCATCGACCTTGAAAACGGCGATGTGATGACCATTCAGACTGAAAACCCAGCCACCACTGGCATCCTACAAGCCTACTTCCACACCAGCAGCCAATATCTTGTCTTAGCGGCGCTGCCGGGCGGTGATAGTAACTTTATTGCGCTCTACGACCCAGCCACGAACAGCCTACAGACTGCCGCTGTCGTCAGTCAAAACGTGTTGTCACTCATCCCCAATCCCAACGGCGGCGAAGTGGTGGCCTTTGAAAGCGGCGGGAAATTCAAGACCTATCTGATTTCCGGCGGGCGCATCCTATTCGACCGGTCATACCATGAGACCGACATCACCACCGTGGCCTTCCGAAACACCGATTTCAGCTACTTTGTGACCGGCGATAACGGTGGCGTGGTGGCGTGGTGGGATGACAGCGCTGCGCCGCCGCTGCAAGCCATCATTGAGGATGACATCAACCTCGTGATTGCCATGTCGCTGGTCAATGGGCGGTTGGCTGCCGTCCTCGAAAACGACAGCATCCGCCAGTGGGACGCCACCTCGTGGGAGCCGGTCGGCCCGACCATTGATTTGCGGGCGGAGGGGGTGTATCTAAACAGGCTGTTTCTGTCGCCTGACCACACCCGGCTGTATGGTCTTGTCTTAGAAACCGGGTTGGTGCGCGTGTGGGATGCCATGACCGGGGAACTGTTAGAACCGTCGCTGACCGAGGATGTTCCACTCGCAAACATGGAAGTCAGCCCAGATGGGCGCTGGTTGGTCGGGTACTCCGCCGAGTCGGCGCTGGGCGCGTGGGATGCGGCCACCGGCCAAGCACTGACCGAACCACAGCCCCTGACCGATGATTTAGGGGAACCCACCGCCGACACCCTTGTCAACCTGACGTTCAGCGCTGACGGGACGCGACTTGCGGCGGTCGGGGATATGGGCGGCCTATGGGTATTGGCGGTCGCTGAGGGCGGTATGCTCACGCAGGAACACAGCTACCGATTCCCGACACCGCTGCAATACGGCCTGAGCTTCAGCCCCGACGGAGAGGTGTTGGCAATCGCCACCAACAGCAACACCGTCCTGCTCATTGAGGTTGAGACCGGGCAGTTGGTCACACCGCCCCTCAGTGGCTCGGACTCGTACATCTATACGCTGCGTTTCCGTCCTGATGGGCGCGTTTTGGCGGTCATCAACGGCGACAGCGAATTATGGCTGTGGGATACGGCACGCGGCCTGCCCATCGGGACCCCGACGGTAGCGCACTACATCAACTATGACGCTGTGTTCACACCCGACGGTCAATCGTTGATTACCGTTGGGAGTAACCCCGTCATCAGTGAATGGGATTTTTCGCCGCAGCGCTCGGTCGAGGTGCTGTGCGCGTCGGTTGGGCGTGACCTGACACCGGAGGAATGGACGCTGTATATCGGCCAAACCGAGGTGTATCACCCAGTCTGCGCCAGCGGGAGTTAACCCTCGTCGTCAGGCAGCAGACGCTTGAAGAACCCGCGCACCCACTCCCCCAGCTTGCCGGGAGTCTGCGGCGCGGGCGCGTCGCTGGCTTGCACCGCGTCCATTTGGAGGCCAAGGCGCAGCAGCCCGACCGAGGCACTGTAAGCCGGGGAGCGCAGCATATCGGCCAGCCCGCCAAATCGCTCTGGCTTTGCGACACGGATGGGCATCCCCAACACCGATTTCGCCAGTTCGTCGATTCCCGGCAGAAGTGCCGTCCCGCCCGTGATGACCGCCCCGGCGCGCAGCAAGCCGTCGTAGCCGCTGCGTTTGATTTCATCGCGGCACTTCTCAAAAATTTCCTCGACCCGCGCCTCGACCACCCCGGCCAATTCACGCCGTTTGGTCTCGATGGGCAAGCCCTCACCGAACGTCTCGACCAAAAATGTCTCAACCTCACTCACACGCTTGGGGACGGCATGGCCGCGCTGAAGTTTGACCGCCTCGGCCAGCTCAAATGGGACTTGCAGCCAGTGCGTAATGTCCGAGGTGATTAAGTCACCCGCAATCGGCACGACGTGGGTATGCCAGACCGCGCCCTCGACGAAAATCGCCATGTCGCACGTCCCCGCGCCGATGTCCAGCAGTACAACACCGGACTCGCGCTCGCCGTCGGTCAGC
>JALONW010000439.1 GCA_025454725.1 Anaerolineae bacterium | reverse complement strand
TGTCACTCCGGAGTGACAAATTGAGTTTTAAGCATCACATCGCTGTCGCCTCGCTTGACCCGGAAAACCAAAAATATTGGCTGGACTATGCGGTTGAGAATCACCTGTCCGCAAACAAGTTGGCCGATGCAATCGCGGGGAAAACAAACACGCTGACTTCTGACTGGTGGGCAGATTGGTTTATGCCACAGCTCGACGGGTTGGCGGCACGGGCGCGGAAGGCGACCGATGCGGAGCGCGCTGCGGCGGCTGCCGAGCTTCGTCGGCTGGCGGATGAGTTGGAGGGGCGGCGCTGATGCTATCGAAGGATGAACGCGACCGCCTTGTTAAGGTGGAGATGGATAAGTACAGCGACAAGACCGATGAGTGGTTGATGACCGCCTTCTCGGTGCTGTCTATCGCTGAGTTTACGAAAGACTCTGAGTTTTATGAGTGGCTTGCCTGCGGTAACCTACTTGCTCAGCGCGGCTATGAGTACGACCACCGTTACTGTTTCTGGCACAAGGAAGGCGAGGGGTTGGAATGATTCCATCTGATGAAGTGGTGGAGGGGCGGCGCGTCCGGTTGCTGCATGACATTGACGACCGGCGGCGCGTGGGCGACTGCGGCGTCATCAAGCGCACCCGATGGGGCGACCATTGGGGCGTGGTGTTCGACAAGGAACGCGGCTGGGATATGGAGTGTGTCGTCGTCACCGCCAGCGCGGGGCGCGGGGAGGTCAGCGTCCTCGACCTGTGCGAATTGATTTACACCCCCGCCGAGTCGGTCGCGCTGGGCTTCATCCGCATGGTGTACTCCGATCCCGACCCGGACGCGACAGACGAGTCGACAACTTACCTTCTCGATGGCTGGATGCCTGCCGGTGCGCGGTGGCTGTCTGAGTCACACCGGACAGGTGCGCCTTTCATCTTGGAAGGATTGATTGTGCGCTGCGTTGGGCAGGTCGGACTCGGCCCGCATGTGCGTTATTTGTTGGCCGAGGTGGAGGGGGATCCAATCTGATGGAGGAGAAGCTGACGCCGGTCTCGCTGCGCGTTGACCTCGACGAGATGCCGCGTGAACAGGCCGAACTGGTCGCCGGGTTGTTGGTGACGGCGCTGTGCGACCGGGTCGGCTTCTCAATGGATAAGGTGCCGAAGGTGTACCCGAAGCGCTACGGGCGGGGATGGCTGGTGTATGTGGATGGGGAGATGGATAGCCCCTCTGTAAAACAGGAGTAGAACAGGAGATTGAGATGGGCAAATTTCAACCGGGAGTCAGCGGCAACCCGAAAGGGAGGCCGAAGAAAGAACGCGCCTTGACCAGAATGTTAGAGCGCGCCGGGCGGGCGCGCTCTAACGGCATGACTAGGAACCGGGCGTTTGCGGAACGCCTGTGGGTCGCGCTCGACAGCGGAGTTTTGGAGTTTGAAGATGGAAAGAAAATTGAGCTGAACGGGCGCGAATACATCGATTTGACCAAGTTCCTGTTTGGTCAAATCGACGGGCCACCGAAGCAAGCGCATGAAGTTAATCCGGGTGAAGGTTCGCTTATGTTTGTGCTGCAAGAAGGGCCAGCAGCACCTGACGATGACGCGCCTCAAGAGTAAAACATTTTACGTCATTTAGCGAGGGGGCGGTACGGGATGGATGAGGCGACACGGAAGGCGTGGGAAAACAGTCCGTTTGGGGCAGTACACCGCAAGGCGGCAGAAGTCGAAGCGCAGAAGGCGCGCGAAGTTGCCGAGCGCCGCACCATGTGGTGGGCGGATGCGCTCAAATGGCTGGATACCGGCAGCAATGACCCGACCGAGCGGGCAGCGCTGGCGAGTATCCGCGACCAGTGTCCGAATCGGATCTTCGGCGAGGCGGCTGCCAAGCGCGAGGCGCGGAAGATGTTCAAGTCACGGTTTCGGGGCGTGGACTGGGAGAGACTTGAGCAGCTCCAGAAGGCTGGGTCACAGGTGCGCCCGGCAGTGAGGGCGGCTCCTGTAGCCTAGACAGGGTGAATATGCTGGGGGCATGGACAAACGCCCCCTGCAACTCCACAAAAAACAGCTTGAGTTTGTGCTGTCGAACAACCGCTTCACCTCCTTTATCGGGGGCATAGGCAGCGGGAAAAGCCATGCTGGATGTGCTAAGGCAGGTCTGGCAAGCGGGGGGATCATCGGCGGCCAGCAGGTGATCCCCGTTCCCAATCTGGGGGTTATCACGGCCCCGACCTATGCCAACGTCCGAGACGTGACGCTGCGGACGTTTCAAGAGATGTTCGCCCCGGCGATCCGAAAGTTCCACAAAGCCGAGATGCGGGCCGAGATGATCAACGGCTCGGAGATTCTGTTTCGGTCGGTCGAGAACTACGAGGTTCTGCGCGGTATTAATGTGTCGTGGTGGTTCGGTGACGAGGCCGCGCTGTACCACGAAGATGTGTGGAAAATCATGATTGGCCGTCTGCGCCAGTTCGGGCGCTCCGGCTATGCGTGGCTGACTACCACCCCGAAGGGGCGTAACTGGCTGTGGCGCGAGTTCGTCGCCAAGCAGCGCGACGCCTACCGGATGATTAAGGCGCGCACCACCCAAAACCCCTACCTAGACCGCGACTACGTTGAGTCGCTGATTGAAGCCTACAGCGGCGATTTTGCGGCGCAGGAGCTGGACGGCGATTTCATCAGCTTCGAGGGTCTTATCTATCCAGAGTTCGACTACGGTACACACGTCTTCCAAGAGATGCCCGAACGCCGCCGCTTCAAGCGGGTGGTGGCCGGTGTGGACTGGGGCTTCGTCAATCCGGGCGTGGTGCTGGTGGTCGGCGTTGACGGCGATGATAACCTGTGGGTGCTGCACGAAGAATATGCACGGAAGCGGCGCATCGAGGAGTGGACGGCTGTCGCAGCCGACCTGCACCAGACCTACAAAATATCGGAATTCTTCTGCGACCCGTCCGACCCGGACAACATCAAACATTTCAAGCAGGCCGGGCTGAATGCGAAGCAGGCCAACAACAGCGTTCTGGCCGGTATCCAGCGGGTGCGCCAGCAGCTTGTGGTACGTGAGAACGGGCGGCCCGGCCTGAACTTCCGCAACGGGTCGCCGAACCTCATCGCTGAATTTAGCGAGTATCAATGGGCATCGAACCGGGACGGTCTGCGAGATGAACCCCGGAAGGCGCAAGACCACGCAATGGACGCGCTGCGTTACGCGGTCGTTGGGGCGCTGGGCATGACCGGCGTGCAGCGCGGCGGAATCGGAGCCAGCACAGGGAGTTACATCGGATGAGCGACACGACCTACGACCCGAACTTAATCTACATCAAGGAACTCTTGCCAAAGCGGATGGCGCGGGATGCTTGGGCTGCTGACTGC
>JALONW010000438.1 GCA_025454725.1 Anaerolineae bacterium | reverse complement strand
GCGGCTGATGCTCGGCGCGCTCGACACCATTCGGGGACTGGGCGGCCAGCTCGCCTTGTTGCAGGTCGATGAGGACAATATCGGGGCGCTGCGGCTGTATCAATCGCTTGGTTTCGTAACCGAAACCCCCTTCACCACGTATAAACGCTTACCGTCGCTGCGCCTGCCGCACGCCCCCGACGACGACCGTGAGCCGGTCTACGTCCGGCGTCGGCGGCGCAGCGAGTGGCAGTCCGAGATGGCGCTGGCGCTGCGCTTCCGTCCGACCGAACGCGGTGGGATGGGGTGGCTGCGCCCGATTGTACCGTCGCTGTTCCGTCCTAGCCTGCGCCGGGCGCTGGCCGACCTCGTGAGTTTCCGCCAGTTTGACCGCTATGTCTCGCTGCCAGAAGGCGGGGAGCGCCTGCAAGCGGCCATGTGGGTCGAGCGTATGTTTGGCCTCTCGACGCGCCTGACGCTGCTGCTCAACCCGGTTAACGCGGCGCATCATGCTAACGCGCTGCTGACTTCAGCGGTGCGGCAGTTTGGCAACGGCACGCTGATATTGGAACACCCGGCGCACGACAGCGCCCTCGCGCCGCTGCTTGAGCGCTACCGCTTTCTGCCCCAGCGCACGGTCATTCACATGCACTGGCAGGCGCGGACGACTGCCACCCCCAACGTATCCCAAGACGTGGAGTAACCTACCGTTATGTCGCAACTGCTGTTTTACCTCGGCTACGCCCTCCGAAACCTGTGGCGCAGCCGCCGCTGGTCGGGTTTTGCCATTTTCTCGGTAGCCGCTGGCGTGGCGACCATGGTCGCTTTCCGCAGCCTCGGCCTGTCCATCGGCGACTCGCTGGTGGGCGATGTCCGCAACTCGAACAAGGGCGACATCACCGTCACGGTGGCGGGCGACCGTTTCTTTTCGGCGCAGACCGACCCCAACGATAACAGCTTCACCTTCACCAATGCCGAGCTTGACCGGACGCGCCAGTGGGTGGCCGAGCGCGGCGCTGAAATAACCGAGTACCGCCTCAGTGTTGGGATGCAGCTCACCAAAATTGATGCCGTGACCGCCGGGCGGCCACAGTTCATCAACAGCTTTTATATTGACCCCGCAACCTACCCTATCACCGACCCAATTCTCGCGCAAAGCCCAGCAGGTGTGCCGCTGAATGAGCTGTTGGTCAACCCGACCGATGTGGTTATCAGCCAAAACCTCGCCGAGCGTGAGGGGATTACGTTAGGCGACTCGGTGCGCGTGTCGGGCAGCGAGACGCTGTTCACCGTGACCGGCATCGTCCCGACCTCGGCGCAGGCGGGTTTACAGCAGTTCACCAGCCGCGAGATTCTGTCACTGTTCTTTGGGTTCGCCTATTTCGACCGCGCCCATGTCCGCGAATTATTGGGCGCAAACGACGGCGTAAACCGGGTCAGCATCAACCTCCCGGACGGCACGCCCCCTAACAGCATTCCCTCCATCGCGTTCGACCTCAGCGACACCTTGAATACCAACCGGCCTTTCGGTTACTTCGAGGTCCGCAACAGCACCGACCTTTTGAGGACATTCAGCGTCGTCTCCGACGTGCTGGGGCGCTTCATTGTCGTATTAGGCTTGGGCGCGATGCTGCTGGGCGGCGTCGGCATCATCAATACCATGTTGGTGCTGGTACGCCGCCGCACCGATGAAATCGCGGCGCTCAAAACCTTTGGCCTCAAAGGGCGGCAGGTCGCGGCGATGTTCATGGCCGAGGCGTTCTGGCTGGGACTGTTTGGCAGCATCGTCGGCGCGGTGGCCGGGATTGGCCTGAGCGCGGTCGCCAATCGTTTCGGTGAAGACCTCATCCAACAGCCGCTGCGCTTTCGCATCTACCCAGAAGCCATCGCATTTGGCCTCGTCTTGGGCGTGACGGTCTCGCTGGTATTCGGCGTGCTGCCGGTCTTGTCGGCGGCGCGAGTGCGCCCAGCCTCGATTTTGCGCCCGAACGACGCGACCCCCGTTAACGCGGGCTGCCTGCCGGGAATCATGATTGTCGTCTTCATGGTAGTCGCGCTCGGCCTGATTGCCGGTCAGATTATCGGCGTGTGGTGGGTCGGCCTGATTGGCGTCACCATCACGCTGCTCATCTTGTTCGTGATTGCCATGGTGCTGTGGGTGGTGGTCTGGCTGCTGGGCAAATTACCCGCCTTTGGCAGTGTTGACCTCAACCTCGCGCTCCGCAACCTGACCACCCGCCGGATGCGGACGGCGACCACCCTCTTGGCGCTGAGTGCGGGCATGTTCGCCCTGAGCAGCATCTCGTTCTTTGGTGAAAGCGCCCGTGACATCCTGCGCTTCACGTTCAGCGACGCGCTGGGCGGCAATGTCCTCATCTTCCCGCTGCTACCGCAAGAAATCGCACGCCCGATTATCGACGCCCGGCTGAACACGCTGGAAGGTGTCGAATCGCGCACGCGGCTGTCACAGGCCAACGCCTACGCCATCAGCGTGAACGGAGAGCAGGTGCGCGACGACAATAACCGCTTTAACTGGACATCAAATCTGATTATCCGCGACACCGACGACCCCAATTGGAGCGTGCCTGATATTAGCGCTGGGCGAACGCTGACCCAAGCAGACCGGGGACAGCCAGTGGCAGTCGTGCAGACCCCGCAGATTACCGACCCTGACGACACGGTGGTTATCCCCTACGCCGTCGGCGACCGGGTGACGATGCGGACGTATGAAGGTGACACCATCACGCTCGAAATTGTCGGTATCGCCGGGACTTCGACCTTCTCGCCGCTGGGCGGCCTGATTGTCCCGCCGGGGGTTGTCCCTAACGGTGCCATCGACTTTACGCTGAATTTGGTCAACGCTGCGCCGGAAAACCTGAACACGGTGCTGCTCGGCTTGAGCAGCATCCCGCTGGTGCTGACCTTCGACATCTCGTTCTTCGACGGCATCCTAACGCGGCTCATCACCCAGTTCAGCGCGCTGCCGCTGGTGGTCGGCATCTTCTCGCTGGGCGCGGCGGCGGTCATCAACGCCAACACGGTCGCGCTGTCGGTGTTGGAACGCCGCCGCCAAATTGGCGTGCTGCGGGCGGTCGGGCTGCAAGATGGGCGCGTGCTGCGGATTCTCATCCTCGAAAACGTCATCATCAGCCTGTTAGGTGGCGTCATCGGCCTCGGCCTGAGCGCGCTGGGCGTCTACATTGCTGGTGGCCGTCTCGGTGGCGATTGGCACGCTGGCGGCGCTCGCCAGCGGTGTGGTGGCCGTCCGCGAACGGATTACAACGACCCTGCGGTATGAGTAGGGTTTAAACCTCACCCCCCAGCCCCCCTCTCCCTGAGAGAGGGGGAGATGCCCACCTGCCGCCTTAAACCCCTCTCCTAGGGAGAGGGGCAGGGGTGAGGTTCGGTGAATTGTCCCGAATCTGCTCCCTCATCACTCCACCCGCTCTACAGCGGTTTGGACTGGATGTCCCGCACGATGGCTTTGACTCCAATCAGCAGAACGACACCGGGCAGCCAAATCAGGCCGAACAGCGCGAACGAT
>JALONW010000437.1 GCA_025454725.1 Anaerolineae bacterium | reverse complement strand
AATATCGGCGATGTCCCAGACCTCTCAGCGCTGCTGGACTATGACCACCTCATTCTGGGCTGTCCCACATGGAATATTGGTCAGCTTCAGGACGATTGGGACATCGCGTTCCCACAATTTGACAAGCTCGACTTCAGCGGCAAACAGGTCGCGCTGTTTGGCGTGGGCGACCAATACGGCTACCCCGATAACTTTATCGACGCGGTAGGCACGCTGGGAAACAAATTGGAAGAGCGCGGCGCGTCACTGGTCGGATTCTGGCCGTGCGACGGTTATGAGTTTTCCGCCTCTAAAGCCGTCCGCAACAAGGTATTCATCGGTTTGGCGATTGATGAGGAACACCAATCCAAGCAGACCCCAGCACGCATCAGCCAATGGCTTGAACAAGTCATTGCTGAGTTTGTGCTGCGCCCGGTGGTCAATTCCTAACGCGACGCCAGCCACGCCGCCGCGTCAGTGAGGCCATCTTCAATCGGCCAGTGCGGCTGCCAGCCCAACACCCGGCGCGCCTTCTCGTTTGAATAGACGACCGGGCGCAGGTGATGGTCTAACACGGCGGGCATATCTTTCACGATAGAGCCAGCGGGCGCGGTCAGCTTGACCAGCGGCATAAACAAGCGCACCAACCCGGTCGGGATGCCCAGCCAGCGCCCCGACCGACCTGAATGTTTTGCGTAGGCGGTCAGGAAATCACGCCATGTCACGCCGGGGTCGGCGGCACAGTTGAACGCCTGCCCCGCCGCTGACGGATGTTCACCCGCTAGGGCGCACATCGACACCACATCATCAATATGGACGGCGGCGATATGCCCACGTCCATCCCCGATGAACGGGATGACCGGGAAACGGGTCGCCAGCGCCGACATCTGCACCGTCCACGGGTTAGAGCGCGGCCCATAAATCATGCCGGGGCGGATGATGCTGTAAGCCATGCCGGTCTGGGCAGCAATCAGGCGCAATACCCCCTCAGCGGCGCGCTTGGTGATGGTATAGGCATAGTTGGACGGGGCGGGCGGGGTATCCTCGGTGATGACATCGGGCAGGCTGCGCCCAAACCCATAAATGGCGATGCTGGAGACATGCACAAAGCGCTGGACACCCGCTTGGGCAGCAGCGGCGGCCAACAGCCGCGTCCCCTCAACATTGACCTGTGTCTGATGGTCGGGGGAACCGCCCAACGCCGCCGCGACATGGTAAACCTGCGCGCAGCCCTGTACCGCCTTGCGAAGCGAAAGTTCGTGGCCGAGGTCGCCGTCTACCAGCTCGACGCCCGGCACACCGTCGATATAGGCGGCCTTCGCCCGGTCACGCACAAGGGCACGCACGGTCATCCCCTGTCCCGCAAGATGACGCGCCAGCGCCCCGCCGACAAACCCACTTGCCCCGGTCACGAGGACGGTTTTGTTTTTCGCCATGCAGCGCTTACCTCCGATATAGCGTTAGGGGAGTTGGTCTTGGCTTTCGAGGTAGATAATCAGGTCGGCGAGGTCTTGGTAACTGAGCTGCTCGGCATAGAAGTCCGGCATGGTGTACTCGGGATAGCCCTCGACGAAATAATCCCACGGCAGCACGATGGATTCGACGGCGTAGCGGGTGAAGTCATAGTCCGCGAAGCGCTCCTCCAGCCGATGCACCTCATCCCAGCGCGTCCACGTCCCCTCGGTCATCGGGGCGACGATGCCGGGCGTGTGGCAGCCCGAACAGCCCAGCGTGTCGCCTGCGGCGGTCGGCTCCTGACCGTCGTACAGCAGTTGACCGCGCAGGGGGTCACCACTGAGGGTTTCCAGCACGTCCAAGATGCGGTCTACATCGGTGGTGTTCATCACCAGCGACTCGGCGTTTTCGGGCAGGTAGCCACATTCCAGCGCGAAGGCCTCATAGTGCTGCGCCACGGCGTACAGGTCGCCCAGCGCGGCGGTCTCACCGGCTTCTAGGCGTTCGCGCAAGTCAAACAGCGTCAGATACAGCTCGGCCACCTGACCCGACAGGCGCACCGGGTCATCACAGGCGGGGACAAGTTCAGTCGGCTCAGGTTCTGGGGTGGTGGGCGGGGTCTCGGT
Source organism: Anaerolineae bacterium (assembly GCA_025454725.1). Lineage (GTDB taxonomy): Bacteria > Chloroflexota > Anaerolineae > Aggregatilineales > Phototrophicaceae > Flexicrinis. Next base: position 5,423 of record JALONW010000437.1, on the reverse strand, counting down.
CTGAGCGGCGGCAAGGCCGACCACCATCAGACCCGCAAAAAGCACGGCAATCAGGGTGCGGTATAGGGCAGTCAAGAGGTCTAAGCTCCTCGGTCAATACGGCTATTTTCCCTTATCATACCCCCGCCCCCGCTGACCGGATAGGCACGCCCGGCCTACGTTTTAGACCAGCGCCCCGTGCTTAGGCGATTCGCGGCGCTGAGTGCTGTAAATGCCGCCCGCGCCGCTGAACAAATAAGCGACGAAACAACCGACCACGACATAGACCGCCGCGCCGCCGCCGAACAGCTCAATCCCCATCAGCGCGCAGGCCAGCGGGGTATTGCTCGCGCCCGCGAACACCGCCACAAACCCGACCGACGCCAACCACGCCGGGTCGATGCCCAACACGCCGCCCAAGCTGTAGCCCAACGTCGCACCGATGACAAATAAGGGCGTCACCTCACCGCCGACGAACCCCGTCCCCAGCGTGACGGCGGTAAAAACCAGCTTGAGCAGGAAGGCCAGCGCGATTACCCCTGTCCCGTCTAGGCTTTGACGAATTAGCGGTAGGCTTAGGCCGAGGTAGTCGGTGGTGTTAAGCAGCAGCGCCAACCCGACCACCACCGCCCCGCCGATGGCCGTCCTCAGCGGCGGCCACGCCATCCAACGCGCCGCCGTCCGCTTGATGGCGTGGGTGAGCGCCGAAAACAGCCACGCGCACAGCCCAAACAGCACCCCAGCCACCGCCACTTTGACCAGTAAACCGGCGTCCAGCGCCGTCAGCACGGTTTGCGGATAATGGCTGTGGGTCGCACCCAGCAAGCGCGCCGTCACATCCCCGACCAGCGCGGCAGTCAAGCACGGGATGAGCGCATCGTAGCGCACGCGCCCGACCGTCAATACCTCAAGTCCGAACCGTCCCGAATACGGCGCTAAATCCGCCGCTGATGCCCGCTTGTACCAGCCAGCGCCGGTCCCGTTCATCGGTGATGCCCAGCACGCGCCGCAGGCTGTCAGCGAGGCTCGCGCCCATCTGCACCGCCGTCCCCTCGCGCCCCGCCGAGCCGCCAAACAGGTGTGTGATGACCGTCCCGACCAGCACCAGCGGAGCCATGCGAGCCGGGACGCGGCTGCTGATGGTATGGGCTTGGTCGATGACATGGGAGGTTCCGCCGTTGGCAAGCCCGCCCCAGCGCCAATACACATAACCGATGACAAAACCGGCGGCGGGCAGCAGGAATATCAGCCAGCCATTGTCGAGGCGGGTTTGAGTGGCGGCGTCGAGCAGGGCGAGGAACAGGGCGGAGGCCGCGCCCGCCAATACGCCGACCAACCCGGCCAGCGGCAGCCAGCGCCCCACCACCCGAATCAGGGTTAGCGTATCGGACATGATGGATGGTTGGTGGGCGACCTAGTAGGCCGGACGCCAGCGCTTGATGGTGACAGAAGCCCGTTCGCGCACCTCGGCGATGTGCTGGGCGCTGACCGGCTTCTCGAATGACCGGAAACCGGCCAGTTTGAAACCGTGGCGCGCGGCAATCTCGCCGATTTCGTCGGCCTGCGCCGCGCTGATGTCTTTGCCGACGGTGTAATCCTCGTAACGGCCTTCCAGCGCCAGCGCGATGGTCTCGGCCATGCAGGCATAGGCCTTGCCCGGCGGGAACCCGAAGTTAAACCCGAAATCGACCGGCCCCGGCACTTCGACCATGCCGCCCTCGATGACCAGCACGTCGTCGCGCTGCGCGGCCACCAATTTGCTCACATCACGCGGGCGGGCGACATCGCAGACCACCGCGCCGGGCTTGAGGTGCTGCGGCTCGATGACCTCATGCACGGCGCTGGTGACGGTCAGCACGAGGTCGGCGGGATAAATGGCGTTCACCCGCGTGCTGACGGTGACTTTGGCACGGCCCTTGCAGCGCTCCTTGACCGCGTGCAGCGCGTCCTCACGCCGCCCGATAAGAATTAATTCGCCCGCGTCCCGCGCCAGAATCTCCGCGCAGGTCTTGCCGATTGCGCCGGTCGCGCCGACCACCGCGACGGTCGCGTCGTGCAGCGGCCTACCCATCATCTCGCCCGCCTCGCGCAGCGCTTGGGAGCTTTAGGCGCTGGGCGACGGTAATCCCGCCGTCGCCGACTACCGAGGTAAACGCGCCGAGGCCGAGGATTTTCGCGCCCAAACCCTCGGCCTTGAGTCCAGTGGAGACGATTTTGCGGTAGACCTCCTCTGGCGGGAGGCTAATCATAGTCGGCGGGGTATACGGGACGCTCAGGAGCCAGCCGCGCACTGTCCGCCCGGTCGAGGCCGACGTGATGCCCGTCACCTCACTGATGTAGACGGGCGGCCAGAAGCGCGAGAAGAAATTAATCTGTCCCTCGCTGAGGACGCGCCCCAAAAACGGGTATTTCCGCTGCACATCGCGTTTGATGTCGATGGGATGGATGATAAACGCGAAGGTATCTTCAGCCGGTGAGGTTGGGGTCATGGGCGGGGGTATCCTGTGATGCACAGCGCTTATGCGGTTAGTGTATCACATGGGCGGCGTGGGTTGGGCTTGAGGCGATGCCGACACAAACCACACAACCCACCCTTGCGCGCTTTAATGAGACTAAGTATCATTTTTGGCCGTCAACCCATCAGGATACCCTCAACATGGCGACCAAGCGCAAGATTACCCAAGTCAAGCCGGGTTTCGGCAACAACCGCAGCTTCTCGATGCGTGCCACGCGCCGCACCTTCCAGCCCAACCTCCAGAACAAGACCATTTACGTCCCCGAACTGGGGCGGTCGGTGCGCGTGCGCGTCGCGGTGAGCGAGCTGCACACCATCGACAAAATTGGCCTAATCGAGTTCATGCGCCGTCAGGGGCGCACGGTTCAGGAGCTGCTCTAGCCGATGACCACCCCACTTTCCCCCGAAAAACGCCTGCCCGTTACCGTGCTGTCCGGTTTCCTCGGCGCGGGCAAGACCACCCTGCTGAATCACATCCTCAACAACCGCGAGGGTCTGCGCGTCGCGGTCATCGTCAACGACATGAGCGAAATCAACGTCGATGCGCGCTTGGTGCGCGAGGGCGGCGCGGCCCTCAGCCGCGTGGATGAGCAGTTGGTCGAGATGAGCAACGGTTGTATCTGCTGCACCCTGCGCGATGACCTGCTGCGCGAGGTGGCGGCGCTGGCGCGTCAGGGGCGCTTCGATTATCTGCTGATTGAATCCAGCGGAATCAGTGAGCCGCTGCCAGTGGCCGAGACCTTCACATTTGAAGACGAAGAAGGTGTCAGCCTCGGCAATTTGTCGCGCCTCGACACGATGGTGACGGTGGTCGATGCCATCAACCTGATGGACGAGGTTCAGTCGCTGGAAACACTGGCTGACCGGGGCATCGGCAACGACGAGTACGACGAGCGCACCATCGTCGATTTGCTGATGGACCAGATTGAGTTTGCCGACGTGTTGGTGCTGAACAAATGTGACCTCGCCCAGCCTGATGATTTGGCGCGCTTGGAAGTATTGCTCGGTAAGCTCAACCCGCGCGCCAAAATCGTGCGTGCCGAGTGGGGACGGGTCCCGCTGACTGAGGTCCTTAACACCCAGCGCTTCGACATCGACGCCGCGGGCGAATTTGACGAGTGGCTGTCCGGTGAGGAACACACGCCCGAAACCGAGGAATACGGCATCCGCAGTATCGTCTACCGGGCGCGCCGACCGTTCCACCCCGACCGCCTATGGGAGGGGATGACCCGTGGCCCGGTCCTCAAGGGTGTGGTGCGCTCCAAGGGCGTGTGCTGGATTGCCTCGCAGCATGACAGCGCCATCCTATGGGCGCACGCCGGGCGCTTGATTCGCCTGTCGCCGGGCGGGACGTGGTGGACGACGGTCGAGGAGGACGAATGGCCGGACGAGCCAGACATCCGTGACCAAATCCGTGAAATGTTCGACGGCGAATACGGCGACCGCCGCCAAGAGATTGTCTTGATTGGCTCCGGTTTTGACGAGACGACCCTGCGCGCCGCGCTGGACGCCTGCCTGCTGACCGATGACGAACTGGCGGCGGGCGAAGCGGTCTGGGAGACCTATCCCGACCCGTTCCCCCGCGCCGAGGCGTAAACCGCGCCGCCTGCGGTCTCACCATTCGCCCTCTGGTAATCGGGCAGGATTGGCACTAAACTATAGGGACAATCTGTAGGTTTCTGTAGGTTTATGGAGTGTTTGGGAGATTGTCCACCCCATGAGCGCCACCACCCACCCGAACCAGCCCACGCTGGACATCCCCGCTGCGCCCGCCACGAGCGCGCCGCGCCGCCTGATTATCCTGACGGTTATCACCGCCGTTTCGGTCGCCCTCGGCCTGTTCCTCGCACTGTTCTGGGTTGGCCGTGACCCCGACCAAGGCGAGGTACAGCGCCTGTTCTACATCCACATGCCGTCATTCTTCGGCGCATTTACCGCGTTCGGCGCGGCAGTGATTGGGGGTATTCAATACCTTCGCACGCGCAACCCACGCTGGGACGCGCTGGCTGTCAGCGGGGTTGAGGTCGGCCTCGCGCTGTCGCTGGTCAACCTGCTGACCGGCTCCATCTGGGCGCGCCCCATCTGGAATACGTGGTGGGTGTGGGACCCGCGCCTGACCTCAGCGGCTATCATGTGCCTGACTTACGCGGCCTACCTGATGCTGCGCGGCGCGATGGAAAACCCCGACACCCGCCGCCGCTTCTCGGCTATTTACGGCATCCTCGCCTTTTCGACCGTCATCCTGACGCTCATCATCATCCGCATCCGCCCCGACACCATCCATCCGGTGGTGGTCGGCCCCAGCCCGCAGAACGCGGAGGGGACGTTCGAGGCCACCCGCAGCACCGCCGTGGCGTTGCTGCCCAACATCTTCATCTGGATGGTTTTGGTCCCGTGGGCGCTGATGTGGTGGCGCATCCGCCTCCAGAACACCATCGAATGGGTGGCTGCGCGCAAGGCCGCCCTCATCGACCGGCAGGAGGCTTAACCCATGCCAGAGACCACCACCTTCGTCACGCCCGAAACCGCCGATTATCTGTGGTTGGGGGTGGCCGTCATTGCCCTAATCATGGGTCTGCTGATTGCCAGCTATTTCACCCGTGCCAGCTCGCTCCGCAGTGACCTTGAAATGCTCGACCGGCTGGAAAACGACACGGATTAAGCGATAACATGCACGAAAAAGCCCCCACCAACATTGGCGGGGGCTTTTTGATTGGATGCTGGAAAAGGTTACGCCTTGAGCGCCTTAACCGGGATGCTGCGCGGCAGAGCATTCTCGGCCTTGGGCAGCGTCAGGGTCAGCACGCCGTTATCAAAGGTGGCCTCGACAGACTCGCCGTTGACGGCGTTGGGCAGACGGACACTGCGACTGAACTTGCCCCATGTACGCTCGCGGAGCAGGACGCGCTCGCCGTCCTTCTGCTCGGTG
>JALONW010000436.1 GCA_025454725.1 Anaerolineae bacterium | reverse complement strand
CTCAGGCTATGCGCTGGTCATCGGCACGCCCGGCAGCACGCCACCCGCATCCCCCGCCCAGAAATGGTACCTGCGACTGGTGGTCATCACCGTGGTACTGGCGATTGTGTGGTACAGCGTCCAGATTTTTTCCGTCTTGGGCGGGGGATAGGCAAACCCTCATGGACGCCGGTATCGCCTTTGCCCTCACCTTCGCGCTGTCGTTCGGTCTTGCGCTTGTCCTCACCCCTGCCGCCATCCTGCTAGGTGAGCGCTTAGGGATTGTGGCTATCCCGGGCGGACGGCGCAAACACCGGGGGCGCATCTCTAAGCTCGGCGCGCTCCCCATCTTTATTGGATTTGCCGCCACCGTCCTCATTGTCCAAATGCTGCCCATCCCCCGTTTTGACCCCAAAGAGGTCGTCCGTTTAACGGGTCTGCTCGTCGGCGGGTTGGTCATCTTCATCGTTGGCCTGCTCGATGACCGCTACGACCTCTCACCCGTCCAACAGGGAATCGGCCAAATCCTCGCGGCGGGGGTCGCCATTTTTTCCCAAATTTTTATCGAGACCGTCAACAATCCCCTCACAGGCGAACAAATCGACTGGCCGTACCTCGTCACCATCGTGATTACGATGGGATGGCTGGGCATTTCCATGAACACCGTCAATTTCCTCGACGGGCTAGACGGGCTGGCAGCCGGAATTGGCGTCATTGCCAGCGCCATGCTGTTCGTCCACAGCGCCTTCATCCTCAATCCGGCACAGACCAGCGTCAGCCTGCTCCCCTTGGCGCTGTTGGGGACGACACTGGGCTACCTGCTGTTTAACTTCTTCCCCGCCAAAATTTTCTTGGGCAGCGGCGCGATTATTTTAGGCTACCTGTTGGGCTGCCTGAGCATCATCGGCGGCGCTAAAATGGCGACCATTCTGATGGTACTGGGTTTGCCCCTGCTCGACTTTGCATGGCAGGTGGTCAACCGGCTCCGCAAGGGGCGCAATCCTATGCGCGGCGACCGGGGACACCTCCACTTCCGCCTACATGACCACGGTGTCGGCCAGCGCTTGATTGTGTCGGCGTATTATGTATTCTGCGCCTTCTTCGGCCTGCTCACGCTAATCCTGCCCAGCAGCCTGTTCAAGTTCATCGCGCTGGCGGTGATGATTGCGCTGACGCTGCTCGGTTTTAGCCTAATTTCACGTCTGCCTCAGCCGTCGGACGACCCCGCCGCCTCGTCTTCGTCGTCCTGAGCCTCGGCGTCCGGTTCATCGTCTTTGGGGACGTTGACGACCATCTCAGCGGCCACTGGCACAGGCGGCGGTGGTTCGGCGCGGGTGCTGCGCCCGGTCTCTGGTGGGCCGGGCAGGGGGAAGGTCAGCCGGTAAACCGAGGGGACGCCCTCCAGCGCGCTGGGCGTGCGCTTCTTTTCGGCCTCTTTCTGCTTCGCCAAACGCTCCCGTTCGGCCTGCCGTTCCGCCAAGATTTCAGCGCGGGACTTGGCGACCAACCGCCCGCGCACGAACTCAGCACTGTTGCCGGTCACCCGCTCGATGCTCTGTTCGATGACGCCCAAGACGAAAATGGCCGAGGTGTTAATCGCCACCGTCACGGCGAACACCACCGCCAGTACATTCACAAACTGCACGATGGGGTCAATCACCGGCGCTAATACTTGGTCAATCAGACCCGCCGACGCCAAGACAATGCCCAACACCCCCAGCCCAATCAAAACCGGCCTGAGCGCCCGCTGAGCGGTAAAGCGCGGTGTCATCGTATTGGCAATCGTAAATAAAATAAACGTCCACAGCCAAAAATCCGGTTTAGCGGTCAGCATCGCCATCCCCGTCCCCACATCGGCGAGGTCACCCGTTCGCATGACGGTCAACGCGGCGTTAATGTTTAAAATGCCGTTGGCAATCGCTGAGATGACAATCACGCCCACCAGCGGCGGGGCCAGCTCAATCAGCGCAATTTTCCAGCGCGGCGCACGCGGCGACAGCCGAATAAAGTTAATCTTGAGGTCAGCAATCTCCTGCACCTGCGGGAAACGTAAAATACGCTCGGCGCGCACGTTCAGGAATGAGGCAGCAAAGAACAGCGCCACCTCATGCAGGACAATCCCCGGCAGGAACAGCACATAGAACAGGACGGTCGTCGTGCGAAAGTCCTTCGTCAGCAGCCAGCCCAACTTAAAGATGTGCTGATGCAGCCATCGTTCCATCTGGCGCAGCAGCCAAAAGCCGACCACCGCCGCCAATGCCGGGGATAGAATATCCAGCGCCGTTAGCCTTTCGCTGACTCGGCAGCCGCCACCAGCGCGGTGAAGTCTGCAACTTTCAGCGACGCCCCGCCGACCAGCGCGCCGTCAATTTCCGGCTGCGACATATACTCAGCCATATTATCGGGCTTAACGCTGCCGCCGTATTGGATGCGGACGGCATCGGCCACCCCATCCCCGTACAGGCGGCGCACCGTCTGACGAATCAGGCCGACGGTATCATTGGCGTAGGTCGAGTCGGCGTTCAAGCCCGTGCCAATCGCCCAAACCGGCTCGTAGGCCACGACCAGCCCAGTCATCTGCTCGGCTGTCACGCCGCGCAGTCCGACCGTCACTTGACGGGCGACCACCTCGGCGGTTTTCTTATCCTCATACTCGCTCTGGGTCTCGCCCACTGCGAAAATCGGCTTCAGGCCAGCACCCAGCGCCGCCAAGACCTTGAGGTTAACGCGCTCGTCGGTGTCACCGAGGTACTTACGGCATTCGCTGTGGCCGACGATGACATATTCCGCCAGCCCGACCAACATCCCCGCCGCAATCTCGGACGTGTACGCGCCTTTGGCCTCCCAGTGGACATCCTGCGCGCCCACCTTGACCGAGGTTCCCTTGAGGGCTTCGGCCACGCCCGTCAGCGACAGAAAAGTCGGGCAGACCACCTGCTCAACGCCCGCATAACCCGCCAGTGCCGGGGCAAGTTCCTTCACGAACGCCACCGACTCGGCTGGCGTGTAGTGCATCTTCCAGTTTCCTGCAAGGATAGGTGTACGACCCATCTCTTTATCCCCCTAAAATTGTGATGTGGTTAACGGTCACGGATGGCGGTCACACCGGGCAGCTCTTTTCCTTCGAGCATTTCGAGGCTTGCACCGCCGCCCGTCGAGATGTGGGTCATCTTGTCGGCTAGACCGCTCTGCTCCGCCGCCGCCGCGCTGTCACCACCACCGATAATTGTCACCGCGCCATTAGCGGTGATGTCGGCGAGATTTTGTGCAACCGCGAACGTTCCGACCGCAAACGACGGCATCTCGAAAACGCCCATCGGCCCGTTCCAGACCACAGTTTTGGCGTCAGCCAACTTGGCCGCAAACAGTTCGCGTGTTTTA
>JALONW010000435.1:3370-6637 GCA_025454725.1 Anaerolineae bacterium | reverse complement strand
TCCACCATCTGTAGGAACTGCACCTCCGGCTGGTCATCGCTGGGCGCGCTTACCCAGTCTTCTAGCGTGGTCTGCGGCATCTTCGCCTCGCTGCCATAGTGGTCAGCGATAACACCCCGTGCCACACGGAATAACCACCCGCGCAGGCTGGTGCGCGGCGCGCTGGGGCCGCGCAGCGCCGTAATCAGTTTGACGAACACGTCTGCCGCGAGGTCTTCTGCGGTCATCGCGTCACCGACCCTCAGGCGCATGTACTGGTAGATGGGCGAGAAATAGGCGTCGTAAATCTGCATGACGGCGAGTTGGTCGCCGCCCCGCGCCTGTGCCAGCAGTCGGTCTTCGGTGGCGAGGTCGGGCAGGATAATCAACGGAATCATATTAACGGGGTCGGTTGCTTAAAAAGATGATGTCAGTGTAGCGCTAAAACCTGAGCGCCGCATGTGGGCTTTTGGTGGGGGACGGGATGCCTTCCGTAAATAAAAACCCCTCTCCTAGGGAGAGGGGTAAGGTTTGCTGTATCCAGCCGACCAGCGGATTAGCGCGGGCGGTAGATGAAGCTGGGCGACGATGGCACGCTCTCGACCCAAGTGCTGAAGGTCTCGAAGTTGGCCTCGTTCTCTGCGCGCAGGTCATCCAGCCATGTATCGAAGTCAATTTGGCGGGCGCGCTCAATCTCGGCCTCGGTGGCCTCGCGCTGTTCCTTGGCACGCACTTGGATGATGTGGAAGCCGAAGTCGGTCTCGACCGGCCCGACGATTGCGCCGATTTCGGCGTCACGGACGGCTTCAGCGAACTCGGTCACATAGTTGGAGACCGGGTTCCAGCCTAGCTCACCACCGTTTGCACCGCTGCCGGTGTCGGTCGAGACGGCGCGGGCGAGGTCGGCGAACGACTCACCAGCGTTGAGCGCGGCGAGCAGGTCGTTGGCCTCTTCCGGCGTTTCGACGAGGATGTGGCGGGCGTCGGCGTAGAGGGTGGTCTCCTCAGTGCTGTCGCTCAGGGTCGCGCCGATGGCGTCTTGCAGCGCAAGGTAGCGGAAGTAATCGCGCACAGTGGCCTCGCTGACATTGGCGAGGCGGGCGGTGTCGGCTATCAGGGTCTGCCGACGCGACTCGAAGGTCGTGCGGACCTCATCAGCGCTGCGGGTCGGCTCTGCGGTCGCGGTCGCCACCGGCGTGGTGGTCGGGACGGTGGTCGCGCCGCCCTCCAGCGTGGCCGTCGCGGTCGGTTCCGGCGTGGTGGTCGGCTCGACGGTCGGGGTCGGTGAGACGAACGGGGTCGGTGTGACGGTCGGCTCTGGCGTTGCGGTCGGGTCGGTCCCGATTAGCGCCACGGCCTCTGGGTCATAGCCGATCAGCTCGTTGATCTTGGCCTCGACCTGCTCATCGCTGATGACGATGGGTGTGTCCAGCCCGGCGGCGTAAGCCTCGACCAAGCGCTGGTTGACCATATCGTCCAGCACGCGCAGACCCATCACTTCCGGCGAGATCAGCTCATTGTAGTAGGTGGCGTAGGGTTCAGTGCCGAGGACCGACTGTGAGGCAGTCTGGGCGTCGATGTCGAACTCCTCGACCACATCGTTGAGCGCGTTGTTGATGAGGTTAACCTGAATGGCACGCTCAAGACGGGTGCGCTGCACGAAGTCAGCAACGCTGATGTTCTGGCCGTTGACCACGGCGACGCTCTGCGACGGGCGGATCAGGCCATCAACCACGATGCCGACCACCAGCAGCACCACGATGACGACGATGGCCGCACCGAGGCCGATGAACAACAGGCGGCCCAGCTCAGCTTCCTTCTCTTGGCGCGACATCTGCTCGCGGTTAGGGTTAAGCCCCAGCGCCTTTTGGACGCGGGTGGGCTGAACGACCTGCTGCTTGGCAGCTTTCCGCTCGGATATGGTCTTGGGCAGTGGGGTGTCTTTTTTGGACATGGGTTCCGGCTCCGTCCTAGTCGGACTTAGTCGTTGGTGTTGACGAAGGGCAGCAGCGCAAGGTGACGGGCGCGCTTAATCTCGCGGGCGAGCTGGCGCTGGCAGCGGGCGCAATTGCCGGTCTGGCGGCGGGGCTTGATGCGACCCGACTCGCTGATGTGGCGCTTGAGGCCGTCCACATCCTTATAATCGAAGCAGCGCCCTTCTGGGCAGTACGTCCCACGGCGGCGCGGGCCGCCGCGCTCGTTGCGGTCACGGCCACCGCCGCGGTCCCCACGGTCGCGGTCGCCGCCGCGCTCTCCACGCTCACGGCCACCGCCGCGCTCGCTGGCTTCAGCCTCGCGGCCCTCGTTTTCGCGTTCTTCTTGGTCGGTCATGATTTCCCTCTGTGTATCGTCCCCGCCCAGCGGGGAGTGGTATGGTTCGGTTATCGGGTATTATTGGTCGTACTCGTCGGGGAACTCGTCGTACTCATCGTCGCGTTGGCTCCCCAGAATCTTCATCTCTTGGGCGACGACCTCGGTGCGGTAGTGCTTCTTACCGTGGTCATCCTCCCAGCCCCGCGTCTGCAAGCGCCCCTCGATATAGACTTGTTGTCCCTTAATCAGGTGGCTCTTGCAGATTTCCGCAAGGCGGCCCCACGCCACGACATTAAACCATTCGGTTTTTTCGCGGCGGTCGCCTTCAGGAGTGGTATAGGTGTGGCTGACGACGGCGACATCGAAGTTGGTCACAGGCGCGCCAGTCGGGGTGTAACGAAGTTCTGGGTCCCGCCCAACATGCCCAATAATCATCACTTTATTCAGCCCACGCGCCATCACGTTACCTAATCCCCGCCCAGCGGCGGTATGGTCGGCTTACTCGTCCTTGCGGACGACCAAGTGGCGCAGGACCTGCGGTGCGAGGCTGAGGTTGCGCTCAAGCTCGTCCATGTGCTTGCCGTCGATGCTGGCATCGAACAGCACATAGTAGCCCTCGCGCTGGCGCTCAATCTCGTAGGCCAGCTTACGGCGGCCCCAACGGTCAATCTTGTTGACCTTGCTCACGCCGTCGGCCTCGACCCAGTTCTTAGCGGTATCGACGACTTCGTTGATTTGGTCATCGGTGCCTTCAATGCGAACAATGAAGGTGACTTCGTAGTCCCTTTGCACGGTGTTTTTGCCCTTTCCTCGGACATTCAGCCCCACCACAGCGCTGGGAGCGCCGTTTGGGGCGAAAAGGATGTGGAAGCCGCCACCACACAGCCCAAAACGGGCCGGTCGGTGCGGCAGTCGCCCAATCCTACAGGACGGGGGGGGATTGTTCAATACGGAAACGTGTTTGGTTGGGGGAGG
>JALONW010000435.1:0-3363 GCA_025454725.1 Anaerolineae bacterium | reverse complement strand
AGGGGGGTGCTGCTGAGTGGTGACACGAAACCGCCCCCTGTCTCGGTGTATGAGACAGGGGGCGGCTGGGGAGCGTTCACGCTTACTGCGCAGTCGCCACGAACGCGATTTCGAGTTCGACCTCATCAGTCACATTGGCGACGCTGGGGACGGACGGACTTTCCAGCCCGTAGTCAGTGCGGAGGACGGTGGTCGTCCCCGTGCCTTCGATGCGGTCTTCGCTGACCACGGTCAGAGTCACGTCGAAGGTGACCTCGCGGGTGACACCGGCCAGCGGCAGGTCGCCGACCACTTGGAAGGTGATGGTGTCACCGACCGCCACACTGTCGGGCAGGCCGATGACCTGCTTAGGCGTGAAGTCCGAGAACTCATATTCGGCGCGGGAGCTGAGGAGGATTTCGCCTCGGATGGCGCTGTCACGGAAGCCGCTGTCGGTTTCGAGGGTACGGACGTTGATGCGGATGACGCCGATGCGCGAGGTGGCGGGGTTGGCGAAATTCACCTCAATCTGCCCAGCCACTTGGTCGGTCGTCCCGATGACGGTCGTCCGCACGCCGCGCAGGTCTTCTTCCAACGTGAAGCTCACCTGTGATTCTTCTGGCACGATGCTGAAGATGGTCGCTGCGCCCGCTGCTGCCGGTTCAGATGATTCGGCTTCGGGGGTCGGCTCCTCGGTGGCAGCCGGTTCTTCGGTGCTGACCGGGGCTTCGACTTCGGGTGTCGAGACTACGACCGCGGCTGCTGCCGTACTGAGCGTCTCGACCTGAGCGCGTAGGGCGGCATTTTCGGTCGCCAGTGCCTCGCCGTTAAACGGGTTCAGGGTCGGCGCAGTGATGGGTTCACTCGCCTCACCAGACCCGCCGACCGCCGAGATATAACCTACGATGCCGATGCCTGCGCCCAATACAAAGGCCAACAGCGCGACCAAGAGTGTATTCCGGTTCATAAATTCCGTGATTCCTTCCGTTGCAGCGGCACAGCGCCGCCGTCAATCCCAACACCACAACACGGTACGGGGTTTTGTTAGGCTTCAGATGAGAGCCGTGTAAATTTTCACAAGCTGCAATGTAAAAAATTGGTAAATTAGACGACAGCTTTGGTTTAACCCCTACAGCAGCAGCTCGACGATGACCACATCGCGCCACACGCCGTCGAGCTGGCCGTGCTTGTGATAGACACCTACCTCACGGAAGCCCAGCCCGGCCATCAGGCGGCGGCTGGCGGCATTTTCGATGAAGATGCGCGAAATCAACTTCCAGTAGCCTGCTGACCGCGCCGCGTCGATGAGTGCGTGCATGGCGGCCTTGCCCGCGCCGATGCCCCGCGCCTCCCGCGCCACATACACCGAATATTCGGCAATCCCGGCGTAGCATTCACGCGGGCGGTAGGTCGAGGTGGCCGCCCACGCGACGATTTCGCCGTCTCGCTCGGCCACAACGATGGGGTAGGGCTGGTCGAACCATGCACGGATGTCGTTGGCGGTGCGGGGGCGGGTCTCAAAGGTGGCGATGCGGTCTTCGATGCCGTGGTTGTAGATGCGGGCGATGGCGTCGGCGTCGGCGGGCGTAGCGGGGCGGGTGGTGATAGGCATAGGTGGCGTACTCCGGGCGTGGGGGCAGCGTGGGGCAGGTTTATCGTAGAATAAGCATACGCCTAAAAAAAGCAGTTTTCTACGGGAAAGCAGGGTAAGCCGGATGCGCTATGCGTTGTATGTATTGTCGATTGTATTTTGGGGCGGGCTGGTGTCCGTCAGCCTCGCGCAGCCGGTCGTCCCCGATGAGGTTCACGAGGCCGCCGAATTGTTGGAGTTCCCCGACACCACCGAAATCTTCTTGCTGGCCGCGTTCGGCGACTCGAACGCCGCCACGCCCAGCCTGACCGATGTGCTGATGCTGGCGGCAGTGGACCGTGCCACCGGCTACGTCGCGCTGCTGCACATCCCGCGTGACCTGTGGGTGAATGTCCCCGGTTTTGGCATGGATAAAATTAATACCGCCTACTATAACGGCGAGACGCATGATGTCGAGGGGGGTGGAATCGAAACGCTGCGCCAGACCCTCATCTACAACTTTGGCCTCGATTTTGACCACTACGCCTTCATGGATTTCACTGGCTTTTTGGGCGTCATCGACCAGATTGGCGGTATCCGCATCGCGGTGGACTGCATCATCCAAGACTGGAAGTTGATTGAGCGCAACGCCGATAAATCGGTCGCTGAGAACTACGAGATGTACACGCTGCCCATCGGCGTCCACACGCTGGATGCCGATACAGCGCTGTGGTACGTCCGCAGCCGCAACACGTCATCTGACCTTGACCGGGGCCGCCGCCAACAAGACGTGCTGCGCGCCATTTGGCGGTCGGTGCGCGCCGGGAATCTGCTGGAGGATTTGCCCGCGCTGTGGGACGCCACCAGCCGCCACGTTATCACTGACTTGACGCTGGGCGATGCGCTAGGTTATGTCCCGCTGGCGTCAACCATCGACCCCGACCGCATCGAACAGTACCGCTTTCGTATGGGGACGCATATCAGCAATGCCCTCAGCCCCGCGCCAACTTTCAGTTCCATCTTGCGGCCCGATTGGACGGCCATCGCTGACCTGATGGGTGATTTCGTCACGCCGCCGACCGAGAACCAAGCCGCGCTGCGAGGTCTACGGATTCAAGTCATCAACGCGGGCGGCATCAACGGCATGGCGACGGTGGCCGCCGACCGCTTGGCGCAGGAAGGCTTCAGCGCCGAAATCATCACCGAATCAACACACCAGCGCGAGTTTACCGCCATCTATGATTACACCGGGCAGGACAAGGGGTCGCCCATCCCGACCTTCCAGCGCCTGTTCCGCACTACTGCCGATGGGGTCATCATCGAGCCGGACCCCAACCGTGAGGTCGATTACAAGATTTACGTCGGGTCGAGCTACAGCTATTGGGCGTGTACGCGCAACGTCATCCAACCCAAATGGCCGCCCGACCCGACCGCTGTGCCGGGGGAGGGCTAGGCCAATATTCACTGAGAGTCGGGTAAGCGTGCCTTAAACCCGGCGCACCATGCGGGTATACTGGACGGATGAGAAAGCAGATGAGCAGGTTTTTGCGATATGAATGACAACCTCCACGACACCAAGCCGCGCCCGGCAGTCCAAGTGCCGACGGAACCTCAACGTCCCGCGCCGACCCAGCCGCTGCCGCCATATCCGCGCCCCCATCAACCCAACTATGATGAAGGCGTCCCCGCGCCGCCGCGCTTTCTGCTGTGGGGCGTCGTCATCGCCTTTGTGCTGGGCATCATGACGGTGATTGGTGGTGTGGTCGCCTTCCGGTTTGTGCTGGAACCCGCCCAGCAGGAGCGCGTGATGCAGG
>JALONW010000434.1 GCA_025454725.1 Anaerolineae bacterium | reverse complement strand
CATGTGTGGGGGGATCAGGAACAGCGCGGACTGGCCGACCAGCTCTGAGCGGTCAAAGCCGAACGCCGTCTCGATATAGACATTGACCAGCCGGATATAACCCGACAAATCGAGCAGGATGACGCCCTGCGAGGCCGCTTCCAACATGGTGCGGAAGGTCTCCTCGCTCTCACGCAGCGCCCGTTCGGCCGCGATTTGGTCGGTCACATCTTGGGCGAGGATCAGCCGCGCCGGTTCCCCATTGAAATCGACATCGTGCGATGAGATTTCGACGTTGAAGACCTTGCCGTTTTTTTTCTTGTGCAGCCAATTCTTGCCGTAGTAAAAGCCGCGTGTGTCCATTTTGAGGGCGTCGTTGAGCCGACCCAGTTCCTGTTCTGGCCGGATGTCCGTAATCTGGAGGGTCATGAATTCGTCGTGGGTGTACCCGTACTTCTCTGTCGCGGCCTTGTTGACCTCTAAGAACCGTCTGGTGCTGCGGTCATAGACCCACATCGGCATGGGGTTGACCTCGAACAGAGACCGATAGCGCTCCTGCTGGTCGCGGAGCGCTGCTTCGATTTCCTTGAGGTGGGTGATTTCGCGCCCAACCGCTTGAATCTCGAGGACGTTACCCTCCTCATCACAGATGCCTTGGTCAACCCATTCGACCCAGTGCGTGCGGCCTGTCGGTGACAGCCACGGGAAACTGGTCACGCTTGGCGCGGGGTCACGCATGATTTGGGTGAGGCGATCCAGTACGCCGTCGCGCGTGGCTGGGTCGATGTGGAGCAGGAAACTGCGCCCAACCATCTCGGCGGGAGTGCTGTTGTAGAAGCGGGCATAGGCCTCATTGACGAAGGTGAGGATGGTATCAGCGGTAAAGCGGCAGACGAGGTCGCTTTGACTTTGGACGAGTGCGCGGTAGCGTTCCTCGCTGCGACGCAGTGCCGTTTCACGCACTTGGGCGGCTTGGCGAATCTCGCTGATGTCCCGTGCCACACAGTAGGCCGTGCTTGGGGTGCGCTGACGCACCGTCCATGAGACCCAGATATACTGCCCATCGGCGCAGCGCCAGCGGTTCTGGAAGTGGTGGAGGTCACTCCCCGTCTCGACATGAGGGATGGCGTTGTTGACGGTTGCGAGTAGGTCATCGGGGTGGATGAAGTCCAGCGCCTGTTTACCTGTCAATTGGTCGGGATGGTAGCCGAACATCTGGCTGAACGCTGTATTGAAGCGTTCAAGTTGGCCGTCTGTTATCACACAGAGCGCATCAGGACAGTAGTCAAAAAAATCTGATTTCCAAGCGGTGTTGTCCATACGCCCAACGTTCTAGCTAAAAAAAATAGAGTGGTTTAGTGTTCATTGTAGCCGCGATTTGTTTGGATTGACCATAACAATGGGGAACGGGAAGTACGCTGGTACAATGCGTTTTTGTCGGCCACCTATCTAAGGATAACCTGCCATGCCAGACCCTACGCTGGTTCAAGCCCGCAGTGATGCCTACCATGTGTTGGGGACGGCGCTGTTGAACGGCCTGACGCCCCAGACGCTGGATTTGTTGGGCGAGGTCTCGGCGCTGGGTGACCTGACGGCACAGCCCCCGTCGGCGGAGGTGCTGTCGGCAGAGCATTACCGAGTGTTTGGGCTGAACGTCTACCCGTATGCGGGAGTATTCCTCTCGGTTGAGGGTTTGATGGGCGGGGCGCAGTCGGATGCAGCGGTAGATTTTTACGCACAGGTCGGGTTTCAACCGTCCGGCGACGCCGATCACATCGGGACGCAGTTGGGCGCGTTAGCATGGCTGGCAGGCGCGGAGGCCGACGCGCTGGCCGATGGTCAGATGGGGCAGGTGGCGCGGGTGCGCGGTCTGCGCCGCCAGTTTTTGGAGGAGCGGGTGCTGACGTGGCTCCCCGCGCTGGCGAAGGCCGTCGAGTCGCAGGGTGCGCCGTTATATACGGCGGTGGCGCACCTCGCGCTGGAATTGGCGGTTGATGATCGCGCCGCGCTGGGCGATGACCTCTTGGCGGTGGGAGGGCCGTTTTCGCTGCCGCCCGCACCCGACTTGTTGGCCGACCCCAAGACCAGTCTGCGCGACATTGCCGCTTTTTTGACCACCAGCGCATACGCGGGCGTCTACCTCAGCCGCGACGACATCACCCGGCTGGCGCAGAATCACCGAGTCCCTACCGGGTTTACCGACCGCACGATGCTCCTGCACAACGTCCTGCGGTCGGCGGTCGATTATGGCGTGTTCGCGGCGCTGGTCGAAGAATTACGCGGTTTAGTCGCGGGCTGGATGGCCTATTTCGGCGCGTTTGACCTTCCCGCCTGCGGGGTCTGGACGTCAGCGACGGCACGCACTGCCGAGATGCTGGCGCAAGTGCGCGATGGGGCATTGAGCGGTTAGACTGGCACGGTCTGACCAGCCGCCAGACGCGTCGGTGTTTCGGGGTCGTGCGACGGCAAATAGACGGTCGGCACGGCGGTACAGTAGTCGCGGATGGTCGCCAGCGTCCGCCTCGAAGTAGCGGGGTCGGCGGCAATCCCGGCGGTCGCGCTGTTGAGGAGTTGGGTCTGGTCGAAACTGGCATCGCCTGCCAGCAGGTAAGATTTATCACCGCCGCGCAGCAGCACCGACTGGTGGCCGCCGCTGTGGCCGGGTGTGGGGATGATGACCACATCGCCCGCCGAGGTGATTTGCCGTGAGCGCGCAAAACCGGGCAGGTCGTCCGGGCTGAACTCGACCAGCGTCGGGTTGAGCCAGTCGGGGTAGAGGCAGGGCATCGCGCCCAGCGAGCTGGGGTAATCCAGTGGGGAGACGAACACCTCGGCGCGGTCAAAGTGTTTTAGACCGTGGATATGGTCGCCATGCAGATGGGTTTGTACCACCCAGCGCACATCACGCGGTCGGATGCCCAGCCCAGCCAATTGCGCGGCGATTTCTTCTTCTGGTGTCACCGAGAAGCGCAGGAATGAGTTGTAGAAAAAGGCCGAGCCGGGGTCACAGGCGTAGTATGCTGGGCTGCTGGCCTGCGGAACCTCGCCGCTGTCCACCAGTAAAATGCCTTCTGGGTGTTCAACCGCCCAAGCGGTAATCGGCATCCATTCTGTCCACTCCCGCGCCGTGGCAATCGCTAAAATGCCCTGACCGTCAGGGCCGTCGTATTCGCGGTGGACGCGCTTGACCGCCACAAACCCGGTCTGAATGTGGTGGATTGTCAGCCCGTCGCTGGTGGTGATGGTCGTCGGCGGGGCGGCGACACCCTCGCGTGGGCCGTTGGGCGCGGCCATCAGGTTTTCATACCAACGGCTGACGAGGTTGCCGGAGAGCAGGCCGCCCGTCACACCACTGACAAGGCCGACCGCGCCGATGCCCAAACCTCGC